>JANNNL010000230.1:0-4864 GCA_031398525.1 Actinomycetes bacterium
CAAGAGCGACTGCCTGACGACCCGAGTTCCCCCTGGTCAGGGAGAGTTCGACTGCGTCGGATTCCTGTCGACGCTGCGCGCGATGGGCGTCGATGCTCCGATCTCAATGGAGGTCTGTTCGATAGAGCTGTGGGCGGTGCCCGCGGTGGACGCGGCACGAGCCTCGGCCGACGGCATCCGCCGCGTACTCGCCGAGGTCGGCCCCGTGACGACCGGTCTGGCTACGTAAGGGAAAGGTAGGCCGTCGATGGAGTTCACCCCCAACCTCGTGGATGTGTCGGTCACCCCGGCTGACTGGGCCCGCACCCGAGAGGTCGAAGGGTGGCACGGTCTCGCCGTCGCCGACCATCTCTGGGACCGCGGACGGCCGTATCCCCACGTCTGGGTCGCCCTCGGCGCGATGGCCGCGGTCACCACGCGAGTCACGCTGACTTCGTCGTTCGCTAACAATCTGCTGCGCTCCCCGGTGGAGTTCGCCCAGGCCTCGCTGGCGATGCAGCAGGCGTCGAGTGGCCGGTTCGAAGCCGGCTTGGGGGCCGGTTGGTCGAAGCCCGAGGTGGAGTTGACCGGCTTGCGTTATCCGCCGCCGGGGGAGCGGGTGGCGCGATATCGCGAGGCGATGATCATCTCTCGGGCGTTGCTCAACGATCGCACCTGCCGGTTCAACGGCGAGTTCTACGACGTCGATGTGGAGATCCTCGGTCCCGACGTACCCGCTCCGCCGCTGGTCGCCGCGCTCGGTGGACCACGGTCGATCGAGCTGGTCGCACCGCTCGTCGATCGGGTCGAGCTCAAGGTTTCGAGCTCGGCGACTCGGGGCGGTTCGCTCGATTTCGCCAAGCTCGCCCTTGTCACCCTTGACGACCTCGACCGGCTGGTCGGCCTCGTTCGTGACGTGCGCCCCGATGTTCCGCTCGGGCTGTTCCTGCAGGTCGGTTGTGGCACCCACCCGCGACTGACGGCGTTGGCCGAGATGCTCGACGGGTCGTGGTTCGGCTCGCTCATCGGCGAACCCAACCGGGTCGCCGATTCGTTGCTCGCGTTGGAGTCGCACGGGATCTCGCGGGTGCAACTCACGCCGTACGCCGAGGGCACGTTCGAGCTCCTCGCCCCGTTGCTCAACCCGTGACGATCACGCGCCCCGTCGTAGGTTGTCGACTGACCACTGAAAGGAGCGACCCGAGATGTTCAGCGATGTGAGTGGGCGTACCGCATTGGTCACCGGAGGAGCGTCGGGGATCGGCGCGGCGGTCGCCTGTCGACTCGCCTCGCAGGGCGCCGTCGTCACGATCGCCGATGTCGCTGATGCTGCCGGCCACGCCGTTGCCGAAGAGATCGCCGGGATCTTCCATCACCTCGACGTCGCCGAGGGGTTGTCTTCGGCACCCGGGCGCTGGTACCTGGCCGAGCGGGTGGCCGGCGCCGAGTGGGTGGCCTGGGGCGACTACGCCGGGACCTACCAGTGGAACCCGCCGTTCTCATGAGCGTGCAGAGATGAGCGAGTTGTTGTTCAACCCTTTCGACCCGGCGTTTCGGGCGAACCCGTATCCGGTGTATGACCGGCTCCGCACCGACGACCCCGTGCACGTCACCCCGTTCGGGTTCACGGTGTTGACCCGGTATGAGGATGTCGCTCGTACCGTGCGGGGAGTCGAATTCGCCCGCGATGTGGAGCAGCACGGCCCACCTCCGGTCGATCCGGCCGCTATCGCACGGCTCGAGCGGCGCCGGGCGTCGTTGGCACGCGGCGAGTCGGCGAAGGTGATCTTGAACCTCGACCCGCCCGACCACACCCGTCTTCGTCGCCTGGTCTCGGTGGCGTTCACCCCGAGCGTGATCGAGCGGCTCCGGCCGCGCATCCAACAGCTCGTCGATGACATCTTCGACCGGGCCGCGGAGTGTGGCTCGATGGAGTTGGTCGATGAACTGGCTTTTCCCGTGCCGTTCCAGGTGATCAGTGAGATGCTCGACTTGCCGACCGATCGATCCGACGAGATTCGCGACTGGTCACAGGCGATCACCATCTCGCTCGAACCGACCGTCACCGAGGCGCAAATCGAGCAGGCGGAGCGGGCCATAGACGAGCTCAACGGGTTTCTGCGCGAGGTCGTCGATCACCGTCGAACGCACCTTGGAGACGACCTGTTGTCGGCACTGATTCAGGTGGAGGAGGGTGGCGATCGGCTGAGCACCGTGGAGCTGTTGTCGTTCGTCAATCTGCTCTACATCGCCGGCCACGAGACCACCGTCAACCTGATCGGCAACGGCATGCTGGCCCTGCTCCGCAACCCCGACCAGTTGACGATGTGGCGCAACAACCCCGACCTCGACACCTCGGCGGTCGACGAACTGCTGCGGTTCGACGGGCCGGTGCAACAGACGGTGCGCGTGCCGCTTGTCGACGTGACCTACGGCGACGTGACGGTTGCGGCGAACAGCTTGGTGCTGACGGTGCTCGGGGCGGCCAACCACGACCCGACCGTGTTCGACGATCCGCACACGCTGCGGCTCGATCGCAGCAACGCCAACCGCCACCTGGGTTTTGCGGGCGGCATCCACTATTGCCTTGGCGCGTCGTTGGCCAAGCTCGAAGCGTCCGTCGCGCTGACGACGCTGATCCGGCGCTTCCCCAATGTTGAGATGACGGGCGAACCAACCTGGCGCGACCGCCTCACAATCCGCGGCGTCGACCATCTGCCACTCTCGCTGACTTAGCGACTGGCAGGGTTGGGCGCGGCTATCCCCAGAGGCGCAGGATGGTGAACACCGTCATGCCGACGCCCATCATGGCGAGCATATTGCGGGTCTTGGCGAACACCAGGCCACCGACGAGCAGCGCCCACATCTGATTGTTATGCCAGCTCAGCACCAGTTCCTGGTTCTTGGTGAACACCCCAGGAGCGACGATCGCAGTGAGAGCGCAGGCGGGGGCGAAACGCAGAGCTCGCTCGAATCGTTCGGGAAGTTGGAACGACGCCGGCAACATGAAGAAGCTGCCGCGGGTCGCAAAGGTCGTCATCGTCAGGCCGGCGATCCCGAGCAGCATGTATGGCCAACTGAGCAGCGGGCTCACGATCCGACCTCGTCGGCTGCCAAATCGTCGACGGCGAGATCGTCGATCGCCATCTCCGACAACACCTCGTCGTCATTCGCCCGACCGCGCCGTGACTGCAGCGAGTCCATAGTCATCGCCACGGTGACCCCGGCCACAACCGAGATCAGCAGGCCGAGCCGCATCGGTACGCGTACCGTCATGATCGAGAGCGCTGCGGTGACGGCTACTCCGGCGACGGCGGGGAAGCGGGTGAGCATCGGGATCAGCACGGCGACGAGGGCCAGAATCGCGGCCAACTCCAAGCCCCAATCGGTCGGGGCGAGCCCTCCGAGCAGGATACCGGCGATCGACGAGGCCTGCCACGCCACCCAGTTGACCAACGCTCCACCGTAGAAGTAGCCCCACTGGTGAGGGTTGCCGAACTCGGTGGCATCGGCGAATCGTCGGGAGAACAGGGCATAGCCGAGGTCACCGTTGAGGTAGGCCGAGAACAGCCGTTGCTTCCACGGGAGTTGGCCGAAGAATCGCCGCGACCCCGCCGAGAAGATCACAAAGCGTAGGTTGACCAGGAATGCCGTTGCCCACACGATCGGCAGCGGGGCCCCGACGGCGAGCAGGGGGAGGGCGGCCAACTGCGCGGAGCCGGCGAAGGCCGCCAAGCTCATGATGATCGCGAGTGAGGTGGTCATTCCCCCATTGACCATCGCCACGCCGGTGACCAGGCCCCACACGGCAATCGCTACGCCGAGCGGACCCATCGCCCGCACACCCTCACGGAATCCGGCGCGATCGATCGGTGGAATCAGCGCATCGCGAACCTTCATAACCCCGTGACCTTCACTCGTGACCCTGTCGTTTGAGCGAGCGATCCCCGCGGAACTGAACGGATCAAAGCCTACCGATCGCTAGTCTTCGCCTCTCGGAGGAGCGCAGCGACCGTCCTCGATATCGACGGTTTCCGCGGGGATCTCGTTCAGGTCGGACGGCCAGATTGGGACCGATTTCCAGCAGACGCCACTCAGGTTCACGCCGGTCAAGTCGGCGTCGGCGAACACCGCACCGTCGATATTCGCACCAGTCAGATTGGCTCCCGAGAGGTCGGCGCCGTCGAAGAGTACGCCGCGCAGGTCGGCACCCTGGAGGTTGGCTCCGGCGAGAGTGGCGTGGGAAAAGATGGCGAGCGGGAGCACTGCGCCGGTGAGATTGGCCCCGGTGAACGTTGACTCGGCGAAGTAGCCTCGGCCAAGATCGGCGCCATGAAAGTCGGCGCTTGGGGCGACCAAGCGGTCACCGTCGATGCCGCCAAGCAGGGCAAACGCCGCGTTCGCTCCGGTGAGGTCCGCTCGGGCGAGCTTCGCTTCGCGCAACCGCACCGCCGACAGATCGGCCCCGACCATCGAAGCATCGGAAAGGTCGGCGCGATCGAGGTCGGTGTCGCGCAGGTCGGCGCCGTCGAGCCGAATCCCGGGCAGGCTGGCGTCGGCCAACCCGAGGTAGCGGAACGATCGAACATCACCCGGTCGGTCATATGCGGTGCGGACAAAGGTCAGATCGGCCAGCCGCTCGGCCCGGTCGGCGCGTTCGGTCATCACCGATCGGCGGTGTGCCGACACCGAGATTGCCGTGACCACAATCACGCCGCTGAGGATGGCGATTCCAGGCATCCACCAGCGAGGTGCCCGCTGGCGGGGCTGGTCCGTCATGTCCTCAAGCTAGGCCACCGGCGTCGACTGGGAGGACCGCCCCGGTCATGTATGCGGCGAGGTTGCCGGCGCAGAACACCACGACGCGGGCGACGTCGTCGGGTCG
>JANNNL010000248.1:0-8204 GCA_031398525.1 Actinomycetes bacterium
TCGCTCGTCCAGAGCACCCATTCCTCGCCGATTCGCGAGAGATGAACACCGATGAGAGTGAGATCGAACAACGCTTCGGCTACATGATCTCGGTCGGCAACCGCGTCGAGACTGTTGTCGAACACCCGGGCGAATCCGAGAAGCTCGGCGCTGCGCTCCGGATCAAGGGGCAACGATGACCCCGCCAGTGCACCAGCCCCCAGTGGCGACACATCGAGCCGCTCGATGGTTGCCAGTAGTCGGTCGACGTCGCGAGCGAGGGCCCAAGCGTGAGCAAGGAGATGGTGCGCCAACAGCACGGGCTGCGCTCGCTGCAGGTGGGTATAGCCGGGTAGGTAGGTGCCATCATTGCCGACCCCCGCCTCGGCTGCCCGGGCGACGAGCACCTCTTGGAGACCGATCACTCGCACCGCGACGGCGCGCAACTCCCGCTTGCACCACAGACGTAGGTCGGTGGCCGATTGGTCGTTGCGGCTGCGGCCGGTGTGGAGCTTCGCCCCGGCCGGACCGGCGAGTTCGGTAACTCGGCGCTCGACGGCGGTATGGATGTCTTCGTCGGACTCGACGAAGCAGAAGGTGCCGTCGGCCATCTCGGTCGCCACTATGTCGAGAGCGTCGAGCACCGCGACGCATTCGGCCTCGTTGAGCAAGCCGACGTCACCGAGCATCGTCGCATGGGCCCGCGAGCCGGTCACATCGTCGGCCCACATCAGCTTGTCGAACGAAATGCTGGCGGTGTATGCCATCAACTCCTCGGCGGGGCCGCCCTCGAATCGCCCGTGCCAGAGGGTCTTGCCATGGTCGTCGGAGCTCATCGGGGGGTCCTCTCGGTGAGACCAGCGGTCTCGCGTAGCCGGTTGGCGAGCTCGGCTCCACCCGTGCGTTCATCGGCCACGATCAACAAGGTGTCATCACCGGCGACGGTTCCGATGATCCCGGCCATGCTCGACCGATCGAGGGCGGAGGCAACGACGTGGGCGCAGCCCGGCGGCGTGCGGACGACGACCAGGTTGGCCGAGTGATTGACGTCGGCGACCCACTCCCCGAGCACCCGGCGGAGGTGGTCGATTGGCGTCACTCGCTCATGAGGCAGCTCGGGCAGGGCGTAGATCGTCTCTCCCCCGGCGACGCGGATTTTGACGGCACCGACCTCTTCAAGGTCGCGCGACACGGTGGCCTGAGTAGCGCTGATTCCTTCGTCGGCAAGCATGTCGACCAACTGGGGTTGACTGCCGACCGTGTGATCGGTGATCAGGCGGACAATCGTCTGCTGCCGCTGCACCTTGGTCGTCATGACTGATTTGCGTCGATCAACCAGGACAGCACACCGCGCGCCGCGTGAAGACGGTTGTGGCCCTGTTCGATCACTCGTGACTGCGGTCCATCGATCACCGATGCGGCCACTTCGTAGCCCCGATACGCCGGCAAGCAGTGGAAGAACAGCGCGCCGGGCGCGGCGTTCATCACCTGGTCGTCGACCTGAAATGACTCGAACACCCGGACCCGCTCGGCCTTCTCGGCCTCTTGGCCCATCGACGTCCATGTATCGGTGTGTACCGCGTCAGCCCCGACCACTGCGTCGATGGCTCGGGGGACCTGCATCACCGACCCCGCCCCCAGCAGACCGATCCGCTCCAACTCGGCCTCGGCCGCGTCGAAGCCCGTCGGACAGCCGAGGCGGACGTGGGCACCGAGGATCACGGACACCTCGGCCAACGATCGGGCGACGTTGTTGTAGTCACCGACGTAGGCGACGGTCTTGCCAGCAAGCGGCCCGAGACATTGCTGCATTGTCAGCGCATCGGCCAAGCCTTGGAGCGGGTGTGACCACTCCGAGAGCATATTGACGATCGGCACGACGTTGAGCGCCGCCATTCGGACGACGACTGCGTGTTCGAAGACCCGGGCGGCGAGCAGCGCGTGGTAGCCAGCCATGATCTTCGTGACGTCTTCAACGGGTTCCCGGACATCGAACCCGACCTCTTCACCCCGCGTATAGACGGGATGACCGCCGAGTTGGGCGACAGCCATCTCCATCGACTGGCGGGTGCGGTTCGACGGCTTTTCGAAGATCAACGCGGCCCCACGACCGTCGAGCGGACGACCGAGTTCGCCGATCGGCATCGCCGCCCGACTGAGTACCGACTCGAGTTCGCCCCGCGACAGATCAGTGATGTCGAGGAAGTGCCTCATACGGCCAACACCCGGTGGAGAATCGCGAGCGCCTCGTCGATCTCAGCGACGGTCACCGTCAACGGCGGGGCGAAGCGCAGAGCCGACCCGGTAACGGCGTTGGTGACGAGGCCATTGGCCAGGCAGGCCGCGTAGATCACCTTGGCATCACGTCCCGGCTCGAGCTCGGCTGCGAGCAACAGGCCCAAGCCGCGCACGTTGGCGACACCCGGCAGTTGGCTCAGGCCAGCGGCGAGCCGGGCCCCCTGCGTCATTGCCAGCGTCGGGGCGTCGAGGCGACGCATCTCGGCCATCACCGCATTGACCGCGGCGGTAGCGATGGCAGTTCCCGAGTAGGTCGAGCCGTGATCGCCCGGCTGGTAGACCGCAGCGACGTCGCGCCGGGCCCAGCACGCGCCGACCGGGAAGCCGTTGCCTATCGCCTTGGCCATCGTCACCACGTCGGGGACCACGCCGAAGTGCTCGAACCCAAACCACCGGCCGGTGCGGGCGAAGCCCGTCTGGATCTCGTCGATCATCATCAACATGCCGCGTTCGTCGCAGATGCGCCGGATGCCTTGGAAGTACTCGACGGTCGCCGGATTGACCCCACCCTCCCCCTGCACCGGCTCGATGAGCACTGCCGCGACTGACGGGTCGAGCGAGGCCTCGAAGGCGTCGAGTGAGTTCCATTCGACGTGACGGAAGCCGTCGGGCATGGGCTGGAAGGGTTCGTGCTTCGCCGGCTGGCCCGTCGCGGCCAACGAGGCCAGGGTACGGCCGTGGAATGACCCCAGCGCCGAGACGACCACATGGCGGCCGCGGCCGCCGAACTTCCGGGCCAACTTCAGCGCACACTCGTTGGCCTCGGCACCCGAGTTGCAAAAGAACGTCTGGCCGTCGAGCCCAGTGGCTTCGCGCAGCAACGAGTTGACGCCGATCGCCGCCTCGGTGGCTACCGGATTGGCGAACAGGTTCGAGACGTGCAGCAACGTACGCGCTTGTGCGGCGATCGCGTCGGCGATCACCGGGTTGGCATGGCCAAGGGCAATCACCGCGAGGCCACCGAGGAAGTCGAGGTAGCGCTTGCCGTCCGTATCCCAGAGTTGGGTGCCATCGCCCCGGGCGAACATCACCTGCGGAGGGCCGAACACCGGCATGAACGGGCAGTGGTCTTGCCCCGCGGCATCGAAGGCATGGCTACTCATGACGCCACGACCATCGTGCCGATACCGGCATCGGTGAAGATCTCGAGCAACAACACGTGCGGGATGCGGCCGTCAAGGATGTGAGCCCGGCGCACTCCCGCGCGTAGCGCCTTCACGCAGCTTTCGACCTTCGGGATCATTCCCCCGGCAATCGTTCCATCGCCCATCAGGGCCTCCAGTTCATCGGCAGTGGTTTGGCGGATCAGGCTGGACGGGTGGTCGACGACCCGGCGCAACCCTTCGATATCGGTGAGATAGACGAGTTTTTCGGCATCAAGCGCCTCGGCAATTTCGCCGGCAACGGTGTCGGCATTGATGTTGTACGCCTGCCCCGTCGCGTCGGTTCCGATCGTGGCGATCACCGGGATGAACTGATCGTCGAGCAGGCCGTGAAGGATCATCGGGTTGATCGCTTCGACATCTCCGACGAAGCCGAGGTCGGCATCACGGGCGGCGGCACGAATGAGCCCGGCGTCTTCGCCGGAGACGCCGACGGCAAGCGGACCGTGGACGTTGATCGCCGACACGATCTGCGGGTTGACCTGTCCGATCAGCACCATGCGAGCGATATCGATCGTCGCCGCGTCGGTGACTCGCAACCCGTTGCGGAACTCGGTTTTGAGGCCCAGCCGCTTGATCATGTCGGAAATCTGCGGGCCGCCGCCGTGCACCACCACCGGGCGGATGCCCACCGAACGCATCAACACGATGTCTTGGGCAAACAGATCAAGCGCATCGGCTTCGGATGCTCCGGCGAGCGCATTGCCGCCATATTTGACTACCACGACCTTGCCAGCAAACCGGCGAATGTATGGCAATGCCTCAACCAGCATGTCGGCTTTGTCGGCCGCGGTGCTCGGCGCATGTGTGGCGACGAGGGCGCTCACGGGTACAGCCCGACGTTGGACAGCCCGGCGGATTCGGTCAGACCGAGGGCGACGTTGGCGGCCTGCACCGCGCCGCCCGACGCACCCTTGGCCAGGTTATCGAGAGCGCACAACGTGACGACGTAACCCGTGCGCTCGTCGTACCGGGCGCTGAGGTGCACCGCGTTCGAGCCGAGCGTTGCCTTCGTCGATGGCGGCGTGGGGCGCACCACGACGAACGGCTCACTGGCATAGGCCCGGGCCAGTTCGGCCAGCAGCGAGGCGGTCGTCGGCGTCGAACCGGGCGTCGGGCGCGAGTAGCACGTTGCCAGAATCCCCCGGTTCATCGGGGCGAGGTGCGGCGTGAACAGGATCTGGGCCCCGGTTTCCTGCTCCATCTCGGGGGTGTGGCGATGATCGAGCAGGCCATACGCGCTGAAGTCTTCATCGACGGTGCAGAACAACGAACCGTGCTTCAGTCCACGCCCCGCACCGCTGACCCCCGAGGCCGCGTCGACGATGACCCCCTGGGAGTCGATCACGCCCGCCTGGACCAACGGCTGTAGCGCCAACGTCGCGGCGGTGACGTAGCACCCGGGAGTGGCGACGAGCCGGGCCCCCCGCAATTCGGCTCGGTGGAGTTCGGGCAGGCCGTACACCGCCTCGGCGAGGAGTTCGGGTTGATCGTGTGCGAAGCCGTACCAGCCCGGATACAACGACGCATCCTTCAACCGGAACGCAGCCGAGAGGTCGACGACACATCCGACCCGACCGACCAACGACGGGGCGATCTCCATCGATGCCTCATGCGGCAGACCGAGGAAGACGACGTCGAGACCGGCGGCCCGGGCCGGGTCCCATTCCTCGAAGACGAGGTTCGGGTAGGCCCCGGTGAGGGCGGGATAGAGCGATGCGGCGAGCGTGCCGGCCTGGGTGTCGCCGGTGGCGTACACCACCTTGAAGTCGGGATGTCCGGCGGCGATGCGGAGCAGCTCTGCCCCGGTGTAGCCAGACGCTCCAACGATTCCTACTGTGACCATATTCGTATGATCATACACATCATTGCATGATCATACGGAAATCAACTGGTCGACTACGGGGCCTCCATACCCGGCGGGGAGGGGCCCCCGCCGGCAAAGCGAATATTGACCTTCTCGAAGCCAAGGCTCTTCATCAGGCTGTAGAGCATGTTGCGAGTGTTGTCCTCGGCGCGTTGTTGCAGGTCGGACGCCACAGCTGCTTCACCCATCTTCTCCCCCGCCATCTCGTACAACTCGGTCTCGCTCGTCGGATTGTCGGTGAAGATGCCCGACAGCCGATTCAGCAGACCACGATCCCGATTCGCCACCTCGCTGCGCGACGGGTCGACAACGGGCCTCCCCAACGTTGGCGCCGGCAGGTTGATCGTGACTTCGGTGCGCTCATCGTTCATCTGGACCGCCTCGTCGCCCAACGTCGTGAAGTCGACCAAAGCATCAACCGAACCGACCCCAACGAAGAACACGCGCTCACCGGCGAGGGCCGACGGCAGCCAACTGACGTCCTTCTCCACGTCGACGAGCACCTCGAAATCACCGCTCGCGGCGTGATACTCGGCCAGATCGCGAAGCTGCACCAGCACCGGAGGAGCGGAACGATCGACCTTCGTTGTGGAGAACGGCGTGCCGAGCCAACGCCACAGCAGGGGCAGGCCGACGACAATCACGAGCACGATGACCAGGGTCGTCGTGATGAGCGACCGCAGTCCCCCTCCCGATCGCTTCGAATCGAATGCCATGATGTCCTCCTGGCGCTTCCTCACAACGGCGCAACTCAATACCGACGCAAGCGAGCCCGAAAATGTTTCAGTCGTGTAGAGGTCGGCTGCTGGTGGCAATGCCACCACTCACCGATCCCAACTTTGATCGTTCGATTGTATTCATGTTGGAGCACTCTCCCGAGGGTGCAATCGGCGTCGTGCTCAATCGACCCACTCCGGAACGCCCGATCGAGGTCGGCCGGTGGTTTGATCGGGCGAGTCACCCGGCCCGAGTGTTCGCCGGCGGGCCCGTCGAAACCCAGGCCCTGATCGGCGTCGCCGAGTGCGGTGAATACCTGCTGACCAGTGGCTGGGCCCCCCTGGGCGGCGACTCCGAGGCGACGATCGGCACGGTCGATCTTGCCCTCGACCCGATCGATGTTCCCGTCGAGCGCCTGCGGATTTTTCGCGGCTACGCCGGTTGGGGCGCGCTCCAACTCGACGGCGAGATCGCCGCTGACGCGTGGGCGATCGTCGATTTCCAGGCCAGTGATCTGTTTACCGACACGCCAGAGGGGCTGTGGCGAGCGGTGCTCGGCCGCCAGCCAACCCAGCTCTCGTGGCTTGCCCACTTCCCGACCGACGTGTCGGTGAACTGAACAAGTCCCGATCGGCTCAACTCCGCAACGAGGCCTTGAGCTTCCCGGCCGCCGCAACCGACTTCTCGCGCACCTGGGCCACATCGGCCTCGGTCAATGTGCGATCGGCGGCCTGCAACCGCAACCGGTACGCCAGACTGCGCGAGCCATCGGGCACGCCCGACCCCCGATAGACGTCGAACAGGGCCAGATCGACCAGGAGACTTCCGGCCGACTGACGGATCGCCTTGTCGAGTTTTTCGGCCGTGACGTTGTCGGGGGTCACAAACGCAAGATCGAGGTCGCTCGACGGGTAGCGCGAGGTCGCCTTCCACTTCGCCGCAGTGGGCGGCTTGGCAAGCAGCGTAGTGAGGTTGAGTTCGAGCACGACCACGCGCTCGGTGATGCCGTACATCTCAAGAACGTCGGGATGAACTTCTCCCAACGCTCCGACGATGTCGCGGCCCAGCGAGAGGGTTGCCGAGCGCGTCGGGTGCAGCCCAGGCGGCACCGTGCCCTGATCCACTCGGGCTCCCAACGACAGCGCGCTGACCAATTCGCGCCACAGCGCGAGCGCCCGCGGTGCCTCTGCGCCCGCAACAACGACACCGAGCGCCTCGTACTCGTCGGGGAGTTGCCCGGTGCCGGGCGGGAAGACGTGGCCGATTTCGAACAGGGCGATCCCGGTGCGACGGTGCGAGGCGTTGTAGGCCAGCGCCTTGAGCAAACCCGGGCGCAGCGACGTGCGCAGCACCGATTCCTCAGTTACGAGCGGATTCGTGATCGAGACCGGCGTCCCGACGATTCCGCAGCGATCGAGATCGCCCGGGGCGAGGAACGGGTTCGGCATCGCTTCGGAGATTCCGAGCCCCATCAACACCTGGCGGAGCGTCCGACGGCGGGCCTGGGTGACGCTGAGCCGCCCGTGGACCGTCGACTTCGGCACCGTTTTGCCAATGGTGTCGAATCCGTAGTGGCGGGCGACCTCCTCGACGACATCGATCTCTGTCGTGCAGTCGGGGCGCCACGAGGGCAGCACAACGGCGACGACGGGCGCGTCAGGGGCCGACGCAGTCACGGTGAGCCCGATCGCGTCGATCAATCTCGGCAGCTCGCCGGCCGCCAACGACGTCCCGAGAATCCGATTGATCTGTGACAACCGCACATCGACCGACCGCGTCGGCGACGGCTGCGAACTGCCGCGAGCGTCGCTGAATCCGTGATGAACGACCAGTTCAGGAGATGTTTCACGGAGAAGTTCAGCGAACCTGGCGATCGATCGTTCCATGCCGTACGGATCGACGCCCCGTTCAAACCGGGTCGAGGCCTCCGAACGTAGGCCAAGACGGGCGACGGTCGCTCCAATCCCTTCCGGCTCGAACCAGGCAATCTCCAACGCCACCGTGGTGGTTGCCTCGGAGATCTCCGAGTCCAGACCGCCCATGATGCCACCGATGCCAATCGGCACGTCGTTGAAGTCACAGATCAATAGATCCTGGTCAGTCAGGGTTCGGGTTGCCCCGTCGAGCGTGGCCATCGATTCGCCGTCGGCGGCTCGCCGGATGCGGAAACCGCCGCCGCC
>JANNNL010000270.1:0-4875 GCA_031398525.1 Actinomycetes bacterium
CGAGCGACCGCCAGTAACCCAACGGCCAACGGGACGATGATCGCCAGCAGGCTCAGCCGCCGGGTCAGCGAGCTGAACTGCAACACCCGGGCCGCAGCCTGGGCCGTGCCCGCGAGCCGTGGCGGATCACCGGTCGGGACCGCTCGCAACAGGATCCAGTCAAGGAACTGATCGAGTAGCCCAAGCACCAGATAGAGGGGCACCAGATATCCCGCCCACCGCAGAATGCCTCGCCGCAGATGGCCGACCTCGTCGGGGTCACTACCCAGTCGGTTAAACACCCAAGCGACGAGAGCGAGGAGCAGCCCGCTGACGACAATCGTGTAGCTGACCTCGGCCAGGGTATGGAGTTGGGCCAGGGTGCGGCCGTCAACTGTGCCGCGCAGAAACGGAGCGAACTCGGCCGAGCCTCGGTCCCATGAGGCGAGGGCCTGGGCTGCGGCCTTCGGGCCATCGTGGAGTCGGTTCGTGCCATAGGGCAGTTCATTGGCGGGATGCAAGGCGGCGAGAGCCTCGTCGAGCGTGGTGCGAGCGGTGTGCATCGTCACCGCCGCGGCAAACCCAGTGGCGAACCACCAGTGCCGCTGCGGCCCCTGCAGGGTGCGCAGCATCCGCGCCCCAGCATGCGAATGACGTGCAAAAAGTGTCTGCGCCGATGTCCCCACACCGTCATCATCGCAGTTCCTCAGACCGAGTCGTGCCGGGCGGTGCGTGCGACGGTTCGCCATAGGCTGGCCGGCAATGTTGCCGGTCGAAGGATCCCGAATCGCCCGGTGGCGAGTCCACTACTCGTGGGTGATCTTCGCGGCGACATTCGTGATTCTGTTGGCCGCCGCGGGCATGCGGGCGGCGCCGGGTGTGCTGATTGATCCGCTCCACGCCGAGTTCCGGTGGAGCCGAGCCGACATTGGTCTGGCGGTCTCGGTGAACGTGTTGCTCTTTGGTTTGATGGGCCCATTCGCGGCTGCTCTGATGGGGCGATTCGGGCTGCGGCGCGTGACCAGCACGGCACTGGCGCTGATCTCGCTTGGTCTTGGCCTGTCGTCGCAGATGACCGAGCGCTGGCAACTGATCCTGTGCTATGGAGTGCTCGTCGGCCTCGGCTCGGGGTGCATGGCGACGGTGCTGGCCGCCTCGGTCGCCAACCGCTGGTTCTACTCTCGGCGGGGTCTGGTGACCGGCATGCTCACCGCCGGGACCGCCAGCGGGCAGATTGTCTTCCTGCAGGCGTTGACCCGCGTCGGCGACGATCACGGCTGGCGCTGGGTGACCTACACGACGTCGCTGGCCGCCGTCGCGGCGATTCCGCTGGCGGTATTCGTGTTGCGCGACCGGCCCGAGGACGTCGGCCTCTCGGCATACGGCGCGCCCGCTGGACATGTGACGCCGCAGGCGACGGAGAACCCGATTCGGGTGGCGTTCACCGGGCTGCGCGATGTGTCCCGACTCGGCGGGTTCTGGCTGCTCTTCGGCGGTTTTCTGGTCTGTGGGGTGTCGACGAACGGGTTGATCGCCACTCACTTCATTCCCGCGGCCGGCGACCACACGATCCACCGGGCGACCGCAGCGGGACTGCTGTCGTTGGTCGGCGTGTTCGACATCGCCGGCACGATCTTGTCGGGCTGGTTGTCGGACCGGATGGACCCCCGAATTCTGCTGGCCGTCTACTACGGCACCCGCGGCATCTCCCTGGTGTTCCTCGATGCTGCACTGGGCGCCGGCGGGTTTCCGTTGTGGGTTTTCATGATTTTTTACGGTCTCGACTGGGTGGCAACCGTGCCGCCAACGGTGCGGCTGTGCACCGACGTGTGCGGGGTGGAGCGCGGGACTGTCGCCTACGGCTGGGTGTACGCCGGCCACCAGATCGGCGCCGCCGTGATGGCCTGGCTCGCCGGCTATCTACGCGACACCACCGGTTCGTATCGCCCGGCGTTCCTCATCGCCGGTGCCTGCTGTGCCTTGGCCGCCTTCGGTTCAACGCGCATCCGGCGCCCGTCGCCAGCAGCGCCGCTGGTGGCGGAACCCGTTCCGGTCGGAGTCGGCTGACGGTCTGGGATCGACACGGCCCCGGCCCTCAGCTGAGTATTTGTGCGGTGATCTTGGCCCATTGGTAGTCGGCCTTGCCGACCGGGGTTCGCTGCACTTCGGGGACGCGTAGCACTCGCTTGGGGATCTTGAAGTCGGCGATCAGGGTGCGGCAGTGAGTTCCCAACTCGGCATCGGTCGGCTCGGGAACGTCGGGTCGGAGTTGCACGATGGCGGTGACGCGTTCGCCCCACCGGGCGTCGGTGATACCGACGACAACGGCGTCGAACACGGCCGGGTGAGCCTTGAGTGCGGCTTCGACCTCTTCGGGGAAGACCTTCTCGCCGCCGGTGTTGATCGATACTGAGCCGCGTCCGAGCAGCGTGATCGCCCCGTCTGCTTCGATGCGGGCAAAGTCGCCGGGGATCACCCACCGCTTGTTGGCGTACGTCGGGAAGGTTGCTGCGGTCTTCTCCGGGTCGTTGTAGTAGCCGAGCGGAATGTGGCCGCTGCGAGCCAGTTTGCCGACCTCGCCGACCTCGGCTCGGGTGCCGTCGTCGCGCAGCACCGTGGTGTGTTCGCCCATCTGGAACTTGGGTGACGGCAGGCCCTCGCCCTCGTCGAGTTTCGAGCCGTTGGCCCCGGTTTCCGACGCGCCGTAGCTGTCCATGATGGCGACGTTCGGCAGCGCCTCCCGGAGTTGATCGCGGACCCGGGCCGACAGTGGGGCACCGCCGTTGCCGATCGCCCACACGCTCGACAGATCGGGTTGTCGGCGACCGCCTTCGAGCAGTGCCTCGGCCAACGGGCGGGCCATCGCGTCACCGATCGTCGAGACGGTGTTACTGCCCGACTCGGAGACGAACTTCCAGATGGCGTGCGGGTCGAACCGTTGGCCGGTCCACAGGACGAACACGTTGCCCGCCATCAGCGCGTTGCCCATCACCCATTGCCCGCCGCCATGCATCATCGGGCCGAGGGCGAGAAGTCGCATTTGAGCTGGTAGCGCACCAATTTCGACGCCAAGATCTTCGGGGGTAGCCAGTGGCCGATTGCCCCGCGACGAGTTCATCGCGGCGAAAAAGACGTCTTCGTGCCGCCACATCACACCCTTGGGCATGCCGGTGGTCCCGCCGGTGTAGAGCACGTAGAGGTCGTCGCTGCTGCGGTTGTCGTTCGGTCGTTCGGTTGAAGCCGCGGCGAGCGCGGCCTCGTACCCGTCGTCGAGCACGAGCTGTCGCAGGTTGGGGGCGGCCGCGCCGACCACGTCGGAGAACTCGGGGGCGACGATCGTCAGCACACAGTTCGAGTTGCCGTAGAGGTACGCGAGTTCGGCTTCCACATAGCGGAAGTTGACGTTGATCGACACTGCGCTGATCTTGCAACACGCATAGAACGCCTCGACCCACTGGGCGCAGTTCGTCGCATGGATGCCGACGTGATCGCCTTTGGTGATGCCCAACGACAGCAGATGATTCGCCAACCGGGTCGCCCGCTCGTCGAGTTGGGCGTAGGTGTAGCTGACTTCGCAGGTAATCAGCGCCAAACGATCGGGCGCCGCGTCGACGACGATCTCGAACAAATCCGCCAAGTTGTAGGTCCGCGTCATCTCGACATTCGATCAGATCGTGGTGAGGAGTGGGGCGACAGCCGTGCCGAACGCGGCGAGTTGATCGACAAGTTCGTCGCACGAGCGGGCTTTGAAGCGGACCTGGAGTTGGTTGACGCCTTCCGCGGTGCCGCTGAGGATCTGCTCGGCGATGGTCTCGGACCCGCCCGAAATGACGCCTTCGCCAACGTCCCATGACGGGGTGCCGACGTAGAGGAACGGGGTGATGTGGCCGATCATCATTGGACGGTCCATCCGCCCCGCGGCCGCCCGGGCCTCGTTGAGGGACGCGATGAGCACCGCGTTCGACGGGCCCTGGGGCAGCCAACCGTCACCGAATCGTCCGGCCCGGCGGATCGCCGCCGGCGATGAGCCGCCGATCCAAATTGGCGGGCGCGGCGTCTGCACCGGACGGGGCCGAACCCCAAAGCCGTCGTTGAATTCCTGCTCGAGCGCGGCAGCGAAGATGGGCAACGCCTCGTCGGTGGCCCGGCCGCGGGTGGTGAAATCGACGCCTAGGTGATCGAACTCGGCCTGCACGTGACCGGCCCCGATCCCGGCGATCGCCCGGCCCTTCGAGAGGTGGTCGAGGGTGCTGAACCCCTTGGCGGCGGTGAGCGGGTGGCGGTACGCCAACACGTACACGTGCGACAGCAGATGCACCCGACTGCTTACCCCGCCGAGCCAACCAAGGGTCGTCAGACAATCGGCCCAATGGGTGCCCATCCCGCCCGCCATCGACTCGGGAATGGCGATGTGGTCGCACACCCCGACGTAGTGGAACCCGTGCTCGTCGGTGGCCCGGGCGATTCGGGCCATCTCATCGGGGCCCGCAGTTCGTTCCCACTCGGCGACGAAGTAGTTGCTTTGTGCCTGGATCGGCAGCTGGATGCCGTAGACGCGTTGCCCGGCGGGAATCTCGATCATGCACGCACCGTACGCAACCAGATAGGCCACGCGTCACATGAGCGAAGCGTCACCCCCCGTTCATTCTGTCGTAACGATCTGCGGGGTACCTTGATCTTTGAAACAGATTCATGAAAGGACATGGTCACCATGACAACCGTTCCGACCACGCTGGTCCTCCTCGATCCCAGCTCCGATGACGGAGAAACCGCCCTGCAATTGCTCAGCGCTTCCGACGACCACGTTGCGCTCGTCACCCTGATCAGCGGACGCACCTCTCGTTCGCTGCGCGACTACGCAATCAGCGAGGACATCGACCTGATGACCGCCGGCGG
>JANNNL010000297.1:0-3139 GCA_031398525.1 Actinomycetes bacterium
CCAGGTAGAACCAGCGATTGTCGGCCGTCTTGTACCAGTTGACCACCGGGTTACCGGGGGATTTGCGGTCGGTGATCATCGGCCCAGGCATGTACGGAGCGGCCACCAGATCGGGCGACATCGCCCACATGGCCGTGTTCAACAGCGAGACATCGACGATCGACGCCTCGCCCGAGCGCTCGCGCTTGAACAACGCCGTCGAGATCGCCCCGGCGAGCGCGTTGCCGCCCCGCAGGTCGAAGAAGGCCGGCGGCTGCTGCGGGGGAGCGTCGTGGTCGATCGAGTCGTGGAGCCGCTTGGCGAGGCTCGACGATGCCCAGTTTGGTGCGGGTCTCGGCGAGGTAGCTGGTGAGGAACACGTCGCAGGTCTCGGCAAGCTTCAACACCACCTCGCGACCGGCGGGCTTGGCCAGGTCGAGGGTGATCGACAGCTTGCCGCGGTTGGGGATCTCGTTGAACGGGTTCGGTCCGTCTTTGGGCAGGTTGAGCATGTTCTTGAGTGCCCGCTGCGGGTCACCCGTCGGCCGTTCAACCTTGATCACCTCGGCCCCGAGATCGGCGAGGATCGCTCCCGCTGCCGGGACGAACGTCCACGCGGCAACCTCCAGAACCCGGACCCCGGCGAGCGGCTTCGACATGCAACTTCCCCTTGCAAAACAGTGCGGCGTACGCCGACGTGACCGAACAAGTCTGACACATGTGTCACCTCGCTGCGGGTGTGCAGTAACGGGGACCGGCGACCACGCCGCCCACGCCCGGCCGGAGACTGGCCGGGCGTGGGTGCGGTAACGAACGAGGTGATCAGCCGCGAAGTTGGGCCGCCACTCGGGCGGCGAGGTCGGCCGCCACCTCCAGGTTTTCGGCGCTCGCGGCCTGGCGCACGGCACCCAGACCCGTGTTGAGATCGCTCAGTCGGGCACCGTCGAGCGAGCCGGCGATTCGATCGCGTAGCCATTCGAGGACGGCAACCTCGCCGTAGACGCCGGCGTCATCGTGGGCGGCCGCGTGAATCCGGAGTTGCTGGCTATGCAGGTGGAACCGATCGATCTCGACGTTGCTGCGGTACAGCAGTTCAAGGTCGAGAGCGGCCTGAGCGACGTTGACGGCTGCCTGCGCGGTCTCGGCGATCTCCTGCTCCTCCACCGCCGAGGTCAATTCGTCGAGCGCAACCTCCATCTCGTTGATCACGCCCGGCGGAAACGGGGTCGCCCCCAGGTCCTTCCACCGCTCCTTCATACGCGCCAACGTCGGGCTGGCGGCCTCCCAGTCTTCGAGGCGTGCGTTCTCGAGGATTCCCCATGCACTGGTCGAGATCAGTCGGAGCCCGAATGGCGGCGGCCCGTCGATCGCGTCGGTCGGGACGGCGAGTGCCAGTGCCTCGAGGCTTCCGCCCTTGCTGCTGACGAACTCCCCGTAACCGGGGGCGAAGACCTTTTTCGAGATCGATCCGTCGAGGTGGAGCTCGTCGGCAACCATGATCCCGCTGACCGGGCCACGCGGTCCGTCGAGGGTCTGGTTGATGGCGGTTACCGTCAGTTCCTCGAACACGACCCCGGCCACGTTCTCGGCTCGGAAGATGTCGCCGACCTGGGGATTTGCCGGCATGATCATCGCGGGGGGCCCGTCGCGCCCGGCAAGCCAACTGCCTTCGGTGATCGCGATATTGCCCTCCCGGTAGTCGAAGACATCCTCACCGAGGTACCAGACGGCGCCGTCGTCGGACTGGGCGTAGCGGTCGACCGCGACCTCCTCAATGCGCCCGTCGAGGTACGCGGTGTACTGCGAAACGACGACAGGGATCGGCGTTCCATCGATGGTCACGGTGTGCTCGCCGGGGATCAGCGTGGTTTCCGACCGGAACTGCAGTCCATCTACTTCGCCGAGCAACACCACCGAGCCAAGGGAGCTGATCGGGAAGAGTGGGTTGGTGATCGACGTCGGATTGGAGAACTTGGGACGTTCGATATCGACTCGATCGGCGGTCGGAGCACAGCCCGTACCGCTGTAGGTGCCGCATCGCGTGACGGGCCACTCGACGGTGGTGTCCGCTGGATTTCCCCCTGACGGCGTCGCCGGTGCGAGGGGCGTCTCCGCCGGTGGTGTGGATGCCGCGCTGCTCACCAGCTCCGAGCACGCGGTGGTGCTCACGAGCAGGAGCGCGGCGATCGCACCGGTCATTGGTCGTTTCTGCGCGATGGTCATGGCAGATTTCTTCCTCTCTGGGTAGGTGTGTGGCCCGCAACGTACGGCAGCACCCTGAGACGAAGATGAGAATTCGACTCGACGTTCAGCGAGGGTTCAGCAGAGAGATTCGCGCCGTCGCCGGCCCGTGGTCGGGGATCGTCGCGGTTCCGCCGTGGGCGGTGGCGATCGCTTGAACGATGGACAGACCGAGGCCGAAACCGTCCCCTGGGCGCGATCGGTCTCCCCGGACGAACCGCTCGAAAGCGTGCGCAGCGAAGTCGGCCGGGAAGCCGGGGCCCTCATCGGACACGTCGATCTCGATGCCGTCAGCCGATCGTCGGGCCGTCAGCGTGACGTCGCCGTCGCCGTGGCGAAGCGCATTGTCGACCAGGTTCCCGACCGCCTGTCGTAGCCGCAGCGGGTCGGCCTGCACAACCAGGTGGGGGTCGGCCTCGACTCGGATGATCCGGTCGCGTCGCGCCGCGCGATCAGAGAATCGGTCTCGAATGCCACCGAGGAACGCTCCGACCGGAATCGGCTCCGGCCGGATCGGCAGTTGGCCGTCGGCGGCTCGGGCCATGACCAGCAGATCATCGGCGAGTTGGGCGAGCCGGTCGCACTCCTCGTTGGCAGCAACCAACGAGGAGTGAACCGTGGCCTGCGGGTCGACCAGTTGGAGCGCACCTTCGAGTTCGGTCTTGATGATCGCAATCGGGGTGCGCAGCTCGTGGCTCGCGTCGGCGACGAATCGACCCTCTCGCTCGAATGCCGCTCGCAGGCGATCCAGCATCTCATTGAGCGTCTCACCGAGCCGCCGGATCTCGTCGTTGGCCTTGGGCAGGGGAAGGCCTTCGTCATTCGAGAGCAGAGACACATCGCGGGCGCGTTGTCGCATGGCTTCGACCGGGGCAAGGCCGAGGCTGGCGAGCAGGTAGCCGACCAGTGAGGCGACGAC
>JANNNL010000320.1:0-6753 GCA_031398525.1 Actinomycetes bacterium
CCGCTCGGTGACTTCACGGTCACCGTCGACCCGGCTTCGCTGCCGGCCGGGATGGTCCAGACCTTTGACGCCGACGGTGTGGCCACCGCCGACACCTCGACCGTGACGCTCTCGGCCGCGACGCCGACCAACGACACGCAGGACTTCGGCTACCAAGGTCCCGGTTCCGTCGGTGACTTCGTGTGGGTCGATGCCGATGGAAACGGCGTGCAGGATGCCGGCGAACCCGGTATCCCCGGTGTGACGTTGACGATCACCACATCGATCGCCGGTGCCACCGTCACCTACACCGCCACGACCGACGCAGCCGGTGCCTACACCGTCGGCGGCCTGCCGCTCGGTGCCTTCACGGTCACCGTCGACACCGCCACCCTGCCCGCCGATCTGGTGCAGACGTTCGACGCCGACGGCGTCGCCACCCCCGATACCTCCGATGTCACCCTCACCGCGTTGGCTCCCAATGACGCCGACCAGGACTTCGGCTACCAGGGTCCCGGCGCCATCGGCGACCTGATCTGGAACGACCTGAACGGTGACGGAGTGCAGGATGCCGGTGAGCCGGGCCTGCCCGGTGTCACCGTGACCGTCACGGCGATCATCGCCGGCTCCCCGGTCACGCTGTCGACGACGACTGGTCCCGACGGCTCCTACGAGATCTCCGGGCTCCCGCTCGGCGACTGGACCGTGACCGTCGACCCGACGACGCTGCCCCCGGCGATGGCCAACACGGGCGATCCCGACGGCGTGAACGACAACACCTCGACGGTCACCCTGACCGTTGCCGATCCGATCAGCGCCATCGAGGACTTCGGCTACCGCGGCCTGGGATCGCTGGGTGACTTCGTGTGGATCGACATCAATGCCGACGGCGTGCAGGACCCCGGTGAGCCGGGCCTCGCCGGGGTCGGCATCACCGTCACCACGGTCATCGCCGGTTCGACGGTCACCTACACGACGACCACCGATGCCGGCGGTCTCTACGGCATCAGCGGCCTCCCGCTCGGCGACTTCACCGTCACCGTCGACGCCGCCACCCTGCCCGGCGGTGTCGCCCAGACGTTCGATGCCGACGGTGTGGCCACGGCCAACACCTCTGACGTGACGCTGACCCTGGTCGCCTCGTCGGTACTCACGCAGGACTTCGGCTACCAGGGGCCCGGCCGCATCGGTGACCTGGTGTGGAACGATCTCGACGGCGACGGTCTACTCGACTCGGGCGAGCCCGGTGTGCCCGGTGTGATGGTCACGCTGACTGCGACCATCGGCGGCACCCCGGTGACGCTGACCACCGTCACCGGTCCCGACGGCACCTACGAGTTCGCCGGCCTTCCGTACGGTGACTACGACATCACCGTCGACCCGGCCACCCTGCCGGCCGGGCTGCTGCCGACCGGCGACGCCGATGGCGGCAACGACCACACCTCGGCGGTGACCCTCACCTCTGCGGCACCCGTCTCCGACGTGCAGGACTTCGGCTACCAGGGCCCCGGTGCCCTCGGCGACTTCGTCTGGAACGACCTGAACGGCGACGGCGTGCAGGATCTGGGCGAGCCGGGCATCCCCGGCGTCACCATCGTGGTCACCACCACGATCGCCGGCTCGACGGTGACCTACACCACGGTCACCGATACCACCGGCGGGTACGTGGTCGACGGCCTGGCGCTGGGCGACTACGTGGTCATGGTCGATCCGGCCACTCTGCCGCTCGGCATGGTGAACACTGGTGACCCCGATGGCGGGAACAACAACGCCTCGGCGGTCTCGTTGACCGACATCGCTCCGACCAACGACGTGCAGGACTTCGGTTACCAGGGTCCCGGCTCAATCGGGAACTTCGTGTGGAACGACCTCAACGCCGACGGCGTGCAGGACGCCGGCGAGCCCGGCATCCCCGGCGTCGACATCACAATCACCACGGTGATCGCCGCAGCGACGGTCACGTACTTGGCGACCACCGACGGCAATGGCGGCTACCTGGTCTCGGGTCTGCCGATCGGCGACTACACGGTGTCGGCTGATCCGGCCACCGTCCCGACCGGGATGGTGCAGACGTTCGACGCCGACGGCACGGGCACGCCCCACACGTCGGACGTGTCGCTGACCGTGCTGGCGCCGTCGAATGACACGCAGGACTTCGGGTATACCGGCGACGGCGTGATCGGTGATCTGATCTGGAACGACCTCGACGGCGATGGCGTGCAGGATGCCGGTGAGCCCGGCATCCCGGGTGTCACCGTCACGATCACCACCCTGATCGACGGGGCGCTCGTCACCTACTCCGATGTCACCGATCCCTCGGGGGCGTACCTCGTGGCGGGCCTGCCGCTGGGTGTCTACACCGTGACGGTCGATCCGGCCGGCCTGCCCGGCGGGCTCGTGCAGACCGGCGATCCCGATGGTGGGAACGACAACACCTCGACCGTGACCCTCACCGCCATCGATCCCAACTCCGATGTCGAGGACTTCGGGTATCACGGTCCCGGTTCGATCGGCGATCGCGTCTGGAACGATCTCAATGGTGTCGGCGTGCAGGATCCGGGTGAGCCCGGCCTGCCCGGCGTGACCGTCACGGTCACCACCGTGATCAACGGCTCGCCGGTTATCTACACCGCCATCACCGGCCCGACCGGGGCCTACCTCGTCGACGGTTTGCCGCTGGGCGACTTCACGGTGACGGTCGATCCGGCCACCCTGCCGCTCGGCGTCGCCAACACCGGCGACCCCGACGGTGGCAACGATGGCACCTCGGCCGTCACGCTGACCGACGTCGCCCCGGTGTCGGATGTGCAGGACTTCGGGTACCAGGGTCCGGGTTCGATCGGTGATTTCGTGTGGATCGACGTAAACGCCGACGGGGTGCAGGACGCCGGTGAGCCCGGGATCCCCGGGGTGCAGGTCACCGTCACCACCATGATCGCCGGTTCGATCGTGCTGTACTCGGCGATCACCGACGCCAACGGCGGCTACCTGGTCGACGGGCTCCCGCTTGGCGATTACACGGTCAGTGTCGACACGGCCGACCTGCCGGGCGGTCTGAACCAAACGTTCGATGCCGACGGCACCGGCACCCCGAGCACCTCGGCGGTCACCCTGACCGACGTGGCACCTGATGTCGACACCCAGGACTTCGGCTATGTCGGCCCGGGTGTGATCGGCGACTTCGTCTGGAACGACCTGAACGGCGATGGCGTGCAGGACCCGGGCGAGCCCGGCATCCCGGGCGTCACGGTCACGGTTGTCGCCACGGTCAACGGCCTGCCGGTGATCGTCACCACGACGACGGGACCGGATGGTTCGTACGGATTCTCCGGTCTGCCGCTCGGCGAGTGGACGGTGACGGTCGATCCGGCGACGCTCCCGGCCGGTGTGCTGCCCACCGGCGACGCCGACGGCGGCAACGACAACACCTCGGTGGTCACCCTGACCGTCGTGGCCCCGACGTCGGACGTCCAGGACTTCGGCTACCAGGGCCTCGGTTCGATCGGTAACTTCGTCTGGAATGACCTCAACGGCGACGGCGTGCAGGATGCGGGCGAGCCCGGCATCCCCGGCGTCGACATCACCGTCACCACCGTGATCGCCGGTTCGACGGTCACCTACACCACGACCACCGACGCCTCTGGCGCCTACCTGGTCGACGGACTCCCCCTCGGTGACTTCACGGTCACCGTCGACCCGGCCTCGCTGCCGGCCGGCGTGCTGCCGACTTTCGACGCCGATGGCGTGCCGGGTGGCGTGGGTGGAGATCACACCTCGCAGGTGACGCTGACCGACGCCGCCCCCGACGTCGACACGCAGGACTTCGGGTACCAGGGCCCCGGTTCGATCGGCGACTACGTCTGGAACGATCGTGACGCCGACGGCCTGCAGGAGCCGGGCGAGCCCGGCCTGCCCGGAGTGCTGGTGACGATCACGACGACCATCGCCGGTTCAACCGTGACCTATACGGTCACGACCGATCCCAACGGCGGCTACACCATCGGGGGACTCCCGCTCGGCGACTTCACGGTCACCGTCGACGAGACCACCCTGCCGCCGGGCTACGTCCCGACCGGCGACTCCGACGACCCGGCGGACGGCACGTTGGCGACGCCGAGCACCTCGGCGGTGACCCTCACCGACGTGGCCCCGGCCAGCACCGTGGAGGACTTCGGCTACCAGGGCCCGCGGTCGATCGGCGACACGGTGTGGAACGACCTGAACGGTGACGGCGTGAAGGATCCGGGCGAGCCCGGTATTCCGGGCGTACTCGTCACGATCACCACGGTCATCGGTGGCAGCACGGTGACGTACACCGCCACGACCGACGTGAACGGGATGTACCTGGTCACCGGCCTGCTCAACGGCGAATACACCGTGACGGTCGATCCGACGACGTTGCCCGCCGGCGTGCTGCCGACGTTCGACTCCGACGATCCGGCCGACGGCACGCTCGACACCCCCCACGTGTCGCACGTGACGCTGAGCGATGCCAACCCGACGTCCGACATCGAGGACTTCGGCTACCGCGGTCCCGGTTCGATCGGTGACACGGTGTGGAACGACCTGAACGGCGACGGCGTGCAGGATCCGGGCGAGCCCGGCATCTCGGGCGTGCCAGTGGTGATCACCACGGTGATCAACGGCGTGACGGTCACGTACCCGACCGTGACCGATCCCACCGGCCTCTACACGGTCCAGGGGCTCCCGCTCGGCGACTTCACCGTCACGATCGCGGCCACCGACCTGCCCGCCGGCTCGCGGCCGACGTTCGACTCCGACGGCACCGACACGCCGAACACCTCCGACGTCACCCTGACGGTGGATGCTCCGGCGGTCGACACCCAGGACTTCGGGCTGCTCGTGCCGACGACCGTGGGCGACTTCGTCTGGAACGACGTGAACGGCAACGGCCTCCAGGACGCCGGCGAGCCGGGCATCCCGAATGTCACCGTGCATCTCGTCGGAGAGGACGGCATGGGCAACTCGATCGACCTGACCGCCGTCACCGACGCCGACGGCAAGTACCTGTTCGTCGACATCCCGCCCGGTAAGTACACCGTCATGATCACGGTGCCGGCCGGGTACGTGGCCTCGGCCGAGGAGCAGGGCACCGATCCCCAAGTGGATTCCAACGGCTTGAGCACGGTGGTCACGATGACCTCCGGCATGGTGGAACTCGGCATCGACACCGGTTTGTACCTGCCGACGAGCATCAGCGGCCAGGTGTACTTCGACGGCGACGCCGGCGCATCGTTCACCCCGGGCGAGCCCGGCATCCCCGGAGTCACGGTCACCCTGACCGGGACGACGGGAACCGGCGTCCCGGTGGCGCAGACCACCACGACGGGTCCGGACGGGACGTTCTCGTTCCTCAACCTGGCGCCCGGCACGTATGTCGTGACCGAGACCCACCCGGCCGCGTGGAACGACGGGGCCGAGACGCCTCCCACCGGCGTGGGCGTCAATGGCACCAACGACGTGATCGGCCAGATCGTGTTGACCGCAGGCAACCCGGTGACGGGTGTCCTGTTCGGTGAGTTGGGCTGGCCGGTGAGTGGCGTGGTCTCGATCGACGGCACCGGTACGCCCATCCCCGGGGTCACCGTCAATCTGACCGGCGTCGACATCCTGGGCAACCTGGTGAACCGGGTGCTCACGACCACCTCATGTGGCAACACCTCTGCCCTCGACTGCGTCACCGGTGGCTACCTGTTCACCAACGTGCCGCCGGGGACGTACACCCTCGTCGAGACCCAGCCGTCGGTGTTCGGTGAGGGTCTGGTGACGCCGACCAACGTGATCGAGATGGTGTTGAGCGGCGGCCCGTCGCTGGGCAACCACTTCACCGAGTCGAGTTCGTCCATCGCCGGCGTCGTCTACATCGACACCAACGACAACGGCGTCATCGATCCCGACGAGTCCCCCGAAGCCGACATCGCGGTGACCCTCACCGGCACCGACATCGCCGGCAACCCGGTCTCTCGCACGGCGATCACCGACGCCCAGGGTCGCTACGAGTTCCTCGACCTGCCGGCCGGCACCTACACCATCACCGAGTCCCAGCCCACCGTTCTCGGCGACGGAAAGGCCACCCCCGGCTCGATCGGCGGTGAGGCTGGGATCAACACCATGGTGGTGACCCTCGGTACCGGGGTCAGGGCGACGGGCTACCTGTTCGGCGACGTGCCGGCGCGACGTGCTGGCACGCTGCCCAAGACCGGATCGGGGATCGGCGCGCCGATCGGCGTCGCCACCCTGCTGAGCCTGCTCGGCCTGGCGATGCTGGTCATCGGCCGGCGCCGGTTCCGCCTCCAGCGGGGCTGACGCCCGAACCCGCCCGAACCCGCCCTAACCCGCCCTAACCCGCCCGAACCCGCCGGGGTTGACGCCCGGGGGGGTTCACGCCGGGCTCGAGCACGCCCACCACTCGCGACGCGTTGGACCGGACCGTTGCCTACCTCCGCCGTGAGCTGGGGGCCAACTTGTCGAGCAGCCCGTCCGCAGGTACTCGTCGGTGATCGCACCACCCTGATACGAGGGAGTTCTCGGCGCGATCCTCGGTGGTTCGGTGGTGTGCGCCGGCGGAAACGCTTGAATTTCGCGCCGAGAACGCGGTCGGACCCGGTGCCTCGGCTCTGGCGGGGGTCCGATCAACCCACCGACGCCATACGACAGGAAGTTCACACAGCCCGACCGACATCAACGTCGTGGCCGCGAACATGGTGGCGAACAACCGGTCGCGCAGCAGGCCCAGCGATGCCCGCAGTCGCC
>JANNNL010000323.1:0-23968 GCA_031398525.1 Actinomycetes bacterium
ACGACAAGGGCAAGGCCGCCGTGGTGGTCATGGAGGCTCGGGCCACCACTCCCGATGGCACCCCGCTGTACACCAACACGATGTCAGCATTCATCCGCGGGGAAGGTGGCTGGGGCGGCGACCGCGGCCCGTCGGGCGCGATCAACGTCCCGCCCGATCGCGCCCCCGATCACCAGGTCACGTACCAGACCCGTCCCGACCAGGCGCTCACCTACCGGCTCTCCGGTGACCGCAACCCGCTGCACAGCGATCCGGCGTTCGCCGCAATGGGCGGCTTCGACACTCCGATTCTCCATGGCCTGTGCAGCTACGGCTTTACCGGTCGGGCCCTGCTCCACAGGCTGTGCGGCGGCGAATCAGCCCGCTTCAAGCACATCGAAGCCCGCTTCGCTTCCCCCGTCCTGCCCGGCGAAGCCCTGACCATCTCGATCTGGAACACAACCGATGGCGAGGCCGTCTTCGTGACCTCCGTCGGCGACCGAGTCGTCATCGACCAAGGCCTCTGCCGCTTCACCTGAGCACCTCAGAACCGATTCAGAACAGGGTCAGGTCGTCGGCTCTCATGCCGCGGAGATCGTCGTAGTTGACCTCGACCCAACTGAAGCCGCGGGCCTCGGCGAGTACCCGCGCCTGCGGCTTGATTTGTTGGGCGACGAACACGCCGCGCACGTCGCCGAGCGACGAGTCGAGATGCAGCCGCTCGATGTAGCGGGCGAGTTGTTCTACCCCGTCGATATCACCGCGCCGCTTCACTTCAATGGCCACGACCTGGCCGTTTGCGTCGCGGCAGACCAGGTCGATCGGGCCGATCGCCGTTGGGTACTCGCGCCGAACGAGGGTCATTCCCTCCTCGATCGCCATCGGTGAGGCGGCGAGGAGTTCTTGCAGGTGGGCTTCGACGCCGTCCTTCCGCAAGCCCGGGTCGATGCCGAACTCGCTCGACACGTCCGAGAACACCTCGTGCAGCGTGATGATCAGCTGCTCGCCCTTGGGGTTGGTGACCGTCCAGATGTCGAGTTCGTCCTCGTCAGTGCCCTGAGCCAGCGTGTTCGGCGCGTTCATCCAGTTCAGCGGCTTGTAGGCCCCGCCGTCGGAGTGAATCGCCACGCACCCGTCGGCCTTGACCATCAGGAGCCGGATCGCCTCGGGCAGGTGGGCGGCCAACCGGCCCTGGTAGTCAACCGAACAACGGGCAATCACAAGTCGCATGCAGCTCCGACGGTATCCGGCCCAGCAGTGCGTTCATGTCACCAAATCGGTTTCCGGCGTGCCAAATCGGTGACACGAACGAGCGCCGGGAACTCTGGCGCACCCCTGGAGCATGATGAGGTCGTGGGAAGCGATCTTGCCCGCATCGCAGCGTATGCGGCCGCCCATCATTCGGTATTCACGCTCGACGACTGGGTCACGCACGGGCTGACATCTGCGCAATTGCGCTCCAACCTGCGGCGTTCCGTCATCGAGCGGATCGGTCGGTCGGGCTACCGGTTTAGCGGCCACCCGCCCTCCTGGGCCGCGAACCTGGCGGCCGGATTGCTCGATCTCGGTGATCAAGCGGCGATCGGCGGTCGAGCGTCGGCGCAGCTCATGCGACTCGATGGGTTTCGCCTCAACGCGGTCGAGTTCGTCGCCCCGCGGGATCGCCGGAATGTTTCCACGAGGTGGCCGGTCCGTACGGCGTGTGTCCTCGACCAGGTCGACTGCCAAGTAATTGCCGGCTTCCGCACGTTGAGTGCGAGTCGAGTCATCATCGACTCAGCCGGACGCTGGACAGAGACCGAGCTGGGCAACGCGGTCGACAGTGCGATTCGTCTGGGCTGGACGTCGCAAACGTACCTGCGGCGCCGCCTCCAGTCGCTGCGCACGAGTGGCAAGGCTGGCGTCCGACTGCTCGACCGTTGCCTGGACGGCGTCGGCGGTGAAAGCTGGCTGGAGCGCGAGACGCTGCGGCTCCTGCGAGCCGCCAGCATCGCTCCGCCAAAAACTCAGGTTGTTTTCCGGCGCGATCGGCGCACGCTGGCTCGGGTAGATCTGCTCTGGCCCGACGCCAATCTGGTCGTCGAAGTCGCTGGTCACGGGACGCACGCCTCGCGGCTCCAGCGGCAGCGGGACGCCCAACGAATCACCGAGCTGACGCTTCTGGGCCTGCGGGTGGTCACGTTCACGTATGAGGACGTCGTCGGGCGGCCGGGCTGGGTGATGGCCACCATCGCCGAAGCGCTCGGCTCGTTCATGTCACCAAACTTGCCCGTGGCGTGCTGAATCGGTGACAAGAACGAGCCACGCCAAGAACGACGCGCCTACGAGCGGCCGCGCATTCGGGACTGGATCAGGGCTCGGCGTTCCTGGAGGTCGCGGTAGGTGAGTTCGTTCACCGACGAGTCCAAGCCGAAGCCAGCCTTGACCGAGGTCATGTCGAGTTCGAACGCCCCGTCATCGAGCCCTAATTCCGCGGCGAATCGGGCACCGTGGCGCTCGGCGAAGAGCAGCGAGATGTTGGCGATCTCACCGAGAATGTCGAGGTCAGGGGCAAGACGGGCGATGGCACCATCGAGGAACACCATGTTCTTGACGTACAGCATCAGCTCCTTGGGAAGCCGTGCCCCGTAGCCCAGCAGCGCCTTTACGACCCGCTGTACCTCGGACACCAGTTGCTCGCTTGACAGAGTGGTTGGGTCGACGGTTGGCTCATCGAGGCGGAGGTCGCGCATCACCTGCGACAGATCCGTGTCGCGTGGCAGCGCTCCAAGATCACGCATCGCGCCGAGTTGACCGAGGACATCGTTGGTCGTCGCCGAGAGCATCAACCGTAGGAACGCCATACGCCGATCGGGTGACAACCGCCCGACGATGCCGAAGTCGAGCAGGGCTGTGCGGCCATCGCGCAACACGAACAGGTTGCCACCGTGCAGATCGCCGTGGAAGATGCCGTGGACCATCGCCCCCTCCATGAAGGCGATCATGCCGTTGCGAATCACCTGATGCGTGTCGATCCCGGCGTTTTTCATGCCGGCGACATCGTCGAAGTTGAACCCATCGATTCGTTGCATCACCAGCATCCGCTTGGTGACCAGCGTCGGGTGCGGGCGAGGCACGACATAGCCGTCGTGAGCGAGTTCACGCAGGACCCGGGCGACATCGAGCATGTTGGCGGCTTCCAACCGGAAGTCGAGTTCCTCGATGATCGTCTCGGCGAACAGCTCGACCAGTGCTGGGGGATTGGCCAGCGCGGCGACCGGAATCCGTCCGACGAGATGGGGCGCCAGCCACGCCATGACCCGCAGATCTTTGGTAACCAGCGTGCCGACCTGCGGCCGCTGAACCTTGACCACTACCCGCTCACCTGTCACCAACTCGGCGGCGTGGACCTGAGCAATCGACGCGGCGGCCAACGGGGTGTGGTCGATCCAGGCAAACACTGAACCGAGACCGGCTCCGAGCTCCTCTTCGATGACCCGCTGAACCGTTGACCACGGCTCCGGCCGGACTTGATCGCGACAGCGCTTGAACTCGGCGACCAACTCGGCGGGAAACAGGCCATCACCAGCGGAAATGATCTGCCCAAGTTTGATGTAGGTCGAACCGAGCTGCTCTGCGGCCCGTCGGAGCCGGAGCGACAACTCAGCTCGGCTCGCCTCCTGCGTCGACAGCCCACCGAACCTGCCGAGTCGGCGACGGATGAACCAGGGGCCCAGTGCCGCCACCAGGCGACCGACGACGGTCAGCAGGCGGGCGACGGGCGGCAAGCGCGACGGCCGGGTCAGACCGGGGATTATCGCCTGACATTCCGTGCGCAAGCGGGGGGCGGAGGGGAGCCAGGTAATGGCAGTGGGGTCGAGAACCCAGGGCGCTTCGGTGATGAAGGCAAACTCGGCGAGGTCGACGGGTTCGGCGGGGTCGGCCGGGGCCGAAGACATGGGGTCAACCAGGGGGGAGCGGATCACCGGGCCAGTCTCGTCGGCCGATGACCCAAAGGTGAGACGGTGATCGTGATCCCCGCTGTTCTCAGACGTGTCGTGGGTCACTAAGGTGCGCACGCATGGGGGAAAAGTTCTACGTTACTGATACCGACCTGTCCGCTCGCTTCCCGATCTACACCCGGGCAAATGTTGGGGAGGTGTTCCCCGACCCGGTGACTCCGCTGACCAGCGACACCACGCTCTACCTGGCCGAACTCGGTTGGCGCGATGCGTGGGTGCGCATGGGAGCCTTCGATGAGGACGAGTTCCCTGAGGGAATATTCTGCCAGCTTGGGGTGCTCGGCGGCTACTGCTACTTGAACGCCTCGCTGATTCGCCTGTTCGGCGAGCGGGCCCCGGGTTTGTCGTGGCAGATGATGGATGAGCAGTTCTTCGGTGCCCAGCCCGGCATCCCGCCATACGAACTGATGGACGGTGACGAGCGCCCCGACCTCGCCGAGAAGATCGGTGGCACCTTTGGCTACGTGCTCTCGCAGGGCAAGCTCAGCGATCTGACCGAGCTGACCGAGGACCGCGAGCACACGATCGACCTGCGGTTGAACCGCCCAGACCTGTCGACGCTGAGCAACGCCGAGCTATGGGGCCGCTACATGAGCTTCGTGCAGCACCACCGAATTCTCTTCGGTCACCATCTGTTTGCTACGTACATGGCAACGGTGCCGCTCGGCATCATTGCCGGGGTGGCGACCGCCGTTGGTCGGCCCGATCTGATCATGCCGATCATCGCCGGTATCGGCGAGGTTGACTCGGCCGCCCCCAGCCACGCGATGTGGGAGCTTTCGCGTCTCGACCTGGATTCGGCGGAATTCAAGGAGGGATTCGACCAGTTCCTGCTCGACTTCGGCTCCCGCGGGCCCAACGAATGGGAGACCCGGTCGCCGACCTGGGAGACCCGCCCGGCCCTCGCCCTGTCCGCAATCGACCGTATGCGCCAAGCCCCCGATTCGATGGATCCGGCGATTCAGAATGCGATCCGCGCCGAGCAGCGCGAGATTGCCTCGGCGGAGTTGCTCGCCATCGTCGAAGGCGACCCGGAGACCCACGGCACGCTGGCCGCAGGTATCAATGCGTCGCACGCCTGGATGCCCGGTCGCGAGCGCACCAAGACCAATAACATCCGACTGATTCACGAGATGCGGATGCCGATGAGGGAGCTCGGTCGGCGGATGGTTGAACTCGGCGCATTCGACGAGATCGAAGACTTCGGCTTCCTCAAGCAGGCCGAGATGGAACCATTCCTCGCCGATCCGCACTCGTTCACCGCAACGATCCGTGAGCGCCGCACCGAGTATGCGGCGCTTGAGGTGCTGGAGCCGCCCTTCCTCTTCGTCGGTTCTGCTGAGGGCCCAGCGACGTGGACGCGACGCGACGCGGTCAAGGTCGATCAGTTGTCGACCGGGGACACGTTGCAGGGCCTACCGGGCTGCCCGGGATCGGCCGAGGGCATCGCCCGAGTGATCCTCGACTCGAATGACCCCACCGCGCTGGAGCCGGGCGACATTCTCGTCGCCCCGATCACCGACCCGTCGTGGACGCCGTTGTTCGTGCCCGCCGCGGCCGTGGTGGTCGACGTCGGCGCAACGATGAGCCACGCGATCATCGTCAGCCGCGAACTGGGCATTCCGTGTGTGATCTCGGCAACCAACGCCACCCGCTCGATCCCCAACGGGGCCCGAGTCCGGGTCGACGGCGACACCGGCCTCGTCACCATCCTGTAGCAGCACCCGACGAATCGAATAGCCCGATCCGACCCGACTGACCCGAAAGAACAACCGATGCAGGACCGCTGGATTACCGATTGGCCGATCAACCCCCGTTTCCCGTTGTTTACGAGGGCAAATGCCGGCGAGGTGCTGCCGAACCCGGCGAGTCCGCTGGGTTGGGGGCTCGTCTGGGAACCAGCTGTGTTGCCGGGTTGGCGAGATTCGGCCGAACTCGACTACCAAAGCGTCGACCCGGGTGAGCTGAACCACGAACGACCCGAGGTGATCGGCTCGTTCGGCGGTTATCTGTACATCAACGCCAGCTCGGTGCGGCTGTTCGGCGTTCGCGGACCGGGGTTGACGCCCGAGGCGATCGACACGGTGTACCTCGGGTCGCACCCCGACGCGCCGCCGTACGTTGCCGAGGATTGGCACGAGAACCCGGCGGCCACCGAACGGATGGGTCTGTGGATGGCCGGGGTGGTCGGGGCCGAGGATCTTGCCGAGCTTCGTGAGGATCGCGAGCTCGCCAACTCGATTCGCGATGGTCGGCCGAACCTGTCAAACCTGACCGACGGCGAGCTCGTCGCCCGGGCTCGTTCCGTGCTGCCTGTCATTCGGCACCTCTTTCGCCGCCACCTGGCCGTTACCGCCGGGTCGTCGATTGGCCCCGGAATTCTTGGCGCGATCGCCGACGCGATGGGAGATCCGTCGATCGCCCTCAAGCTGATCACCGCCGTTGGCGACATCGATTCGGCGGCACCGAGCCATGCAATGTGGGGACTGTCACGGCTCGACCCCGACTCCGATGAGTATCGCGAGGGGTTCGCCCACTTCATCCGTACCTTCGGTTCGCGTGGTCCCAACGAGTGGGACATCCGGTCGGCAACCTGGGAAACCGACCCGAAGCTGGTCACCGTGTTGGTCAACGCAATGCGCGGCGCATCGGATGCCGACGCGCCGGCGGTTCGCAACAGCCGCAACGAGCAGATCCGCGAGGAGCTCACCGCGACGGTGCGGGCCGCCCTCGCCGATCAGCCCGAGGTTCTCGGGCAGTTCGATGCCGGGCTGCGGTCGGCTCACCTGTATCTCGCCGGTCGCGAGCGGGCCAAGACCAACGTCATCAAGGTGATCCACGAGGTTCGGCTGGCGATCTGGGAACTGGCGGCCCGTCACGACTACACCTCGTCGACGATGTGCATGTTGCTGGGCGACGAACTTGACGCCTTCGTCAACGACCCCAACGAGTTTCGCGTCCGCCTGGCCAGTCGCGAACAGCAGTTTCTTGAGTTGTTCGAGCTCGACCCGCCGTTCATCATCAACGAGACGGTCAAGCCGCTCAGCGAGTGGACGCGGCGCGACTCGGCCGCGGCCGCCATCCCGGTGACCATCGGCGAGGTGATCACCGGTGTCCCCGGCGCCCCTGGTGTTGCCACCGGACGCGCCCGGGTCGTGCTCCATCCATCCGACCCGATGGGGCTGGAGCCCGGCGACGTACTCGTGGCTCCGCTGACTGACCCGGCCTGGACGCCGCTGTTCGTGCCGGCCTGCGCAGTGGTTGTCGATGTGGGGGCCCAGGTCAGCCATGCCGTGATCGTCAGCCGTGAGCTGGGCATCCCGTGCGCCGTCAGCGTGCAGGACGCGACCCGCCGGATTCCCGACGGGGCGTTGATCTGCGTGGACGGCTCGGCCGGAACGGTCACCATCCTCGACCTCGGGGCCGACTGAACAGCCCTTGAAAAACCGACGTTCGCCGGTGCGGCCCGCCAAAGCGCTCCGCCCGGCGGGCGGAATGTACCGTCGCTCGTCATGACGGCACCTCCGCCAACGACCGCTCGGGTACACCCTGAGCCTGGCGGTCTGGATTCCGGCGAGCGGATGATCCCACGCTGCTGGCACCCGCGCTGGGCCCGATCATCGGGGGATACCTCATCGGCTCGTGGGGTTGGCGGTGGATCTTCTACATCAACCCGCCGATCGGTTCGCTGGTCCTCGCGTTCGGATGGTTCGTGCTGCGCGAACATCGCGAACCGACCGCCGGACGATTCGATGTCGCCGGATTCTGCCTCTCGGCTGGCGCGTTGACGCTCGTGTTGTTCGCCCTCAGCGAGGGATCACGGGCCGGGTGGGGTCCGCCCTGGTGGTTACCACCGGGTTGGTCGGCCTGGCGCTGGGCGTGGCGACGGTGATCGTCGAGACCCGGGTCGAGGAACCCATGCTCGCATTGCGCCTGTTCAACGACGCCATGTTCCGTAACACCAACCTCGTCAGCCTGTTCTCGATGGCCGGGTTCTTCGGATTGATCTTCCTCGTCCCGCTCTACCTGCAAACGTTGCGCGGCTTCACCCCGGCTGCAGGCCGGTCAGGCCACGTTTACCCAGGCCATCGGGGTCGTGATCTCGAGCCAGATCTCGGGTCGGCTGTACGGCACGGCGGGGCCGAGGCGGCTGATCCTTGGCGGGCTGCTGTCGGCTGCGTTGTCGGGCGACCCGCAACCGATGCGGTGCGGGCGCTGCGCGGGTTCCGAGCTTCCTACCTGGTCGTCGCCGGGATGACGTTGGTGGCGGCGCTGCTTGCCCTGCGAATCAGGGACGAGGATGCTGCGGCGTCGATGAAGGCCCGCACGACCGCGACGAAAAGCTGAGGGCGCTGGTCAGGCGCCGTGGGCGGTGTCGCAAAGGCGCTCCTCGCCCTCAGCGATCGTTCCGGCTCCGATGCCTTCGAGGGCGGCGAACGGGCCGCACGGGTGTTTGGTGATCCATACGTGAATCATCGGTGCCGGCCTGAACTTCGTCAGTCCGTCGGGGCAGCCGGCGTCGGCGGTGGTGATACCAGAGACCGTCGGGTGATCGCCCGGCGAGAAGCAGAGGTTGTCGTGGATGTGCCACTGCATCAGCGGCCCACCGATATTGGGAACCTCGGTCAAGCCGACCGAGTCGGGAAGCATGAACATCGCCGACACCAATTCCTTCTTGCCGCCGCTGTAGACGTTGTAGACGAGCGACTCGGGCATGTCGGGGTTGAGGTAGTCGTCGTCGTTGATCAATTCCCAGTTGATGTAGTGCTCGACGCCGGTGAAGCCGTCGCCGATGCTCTGCCAGCCGAGTGACTCGGCGACGGCGGGGTCGGAGAACTTGGGAAGCCGGAGCAGCGTGATCGCCACGAGGTTTTCGGCCGCGGCCTGTTGTTCGGGGGTGACGCCCTCGACCCCGCCGAAGTCGAGCGGTCGAGTCGGGTCGTACTTGGTGGCTGGCCGAGCGGGAGCGACGTGGGTGTCACTGTGGGCGGCTTCCCCGCCAGTTGTCGGAGCGACGATCGCCTGGCCGACCGATGTCTCGGTGGGGTGGGGATGGCTGCCATCAGTGGCGTTGGCGGTGGCGGCGTCGGTGGCAGCCTGGGGGTTGGCCGCGTCGACCGCACCTGCTTCTTCGGTATGAGCGTGCGCCTCGTCGGCGGCCGGGGTCGCCGCAGCGGTTGCCGAGTGGTCTCCGGTTGCGTCATGACCGCTGGCGGCGGCATGATCGTCGGTGCCGGCATGGCCGTGTGAGCCGGCCGCCACCATGCCCGGCAGGGTGAGCCCGGCAATCGCCAGCGCGGCGAACGATGCGAAGACGGATCGCACGGCGAGGGCCCGCGGACGAATCAGCGCCGCCACTGCGCCCAACACCGCGGCGATGGCGAATGCCGCAGCGAGCCCGTCGGCGAACTGGACGGCCTCTTTGGCCTCGAGCCCATCGACGAAGCTGATTCCACTCGACTTGGCCATGATCCAGCCAACGATCAGGGCTCCGTTACCGACAATTCCGGCGAGGGCGAGGACCTTCGAGGTGCGGCGTTGGGCGAGCGCACCCCACGCCAACTGGAATAAGGCGGAGACGACGAACACTCGCACGGCCTGAGAGTGTTCGTTGTGGACGCCAACCGCCGCGGCGTGAATTGCGCCGGCTCCGAGCGAGGCGAACCCGGCGATGGCGAGGTTGCCGACGCGCGTGTCAGCCTTGGTGTCAGCCGTACTGAGCATTGTGCTCGAGTCGATTGCCATCGTCATCGGTGGGTCTCCCTACGTGTCCGCGTCCTGCCAATTGTACGGATCCCAGTGATGCCAGGAACGGTCTAGCCGCTGTGTTTACCAAATCCGCACATGTTCTGACGCGATACGAAGTCGTCAGAACGCTGGTGGTCTCTTTTCCCGCAGGGCGCGGACTCCTTCGGCAAACTCGGAACCGCCCATCATCTCGTTGAGCAGCACGTGCGAGCGATCGACTGACGCACCGATGTCGTGGCGAACCAAGTCCTGGTAGAGCTGATGTTTGGTGACGCGCATCGCGCCGGGCGATGCGTAGGCCGCCATCGTGTGGGCGTAGCGGGTGGCTTCGGCAAGAGTCGTGGTGCCGTCGTCGCAGACGCCATTCCAAAGTCCCCACGACGTGGTCTCCGTGCCGGTGACGATGCGTCCCGACAACAGCAGATCGGCCGCTCGCGTGACTCCAATGAGGCGAGGAAGCACCCAACTCATCCCGAACTCGGCGGGGAGTCCGAGCCGGGGCGCGGCAGTCGTCAGCCGAGCGTCTGTCGCGACAAATCGCAGGTCGCAATACAACGCGAGCGCCAAGCCGACCCCGGCGCAGGCTCCGTTGATGGCGGCGATCACGGGGAACCGCAGCCCGTAGTGCCAGACGAAGTCGTGGTCGAACTCGGGCTGGGTGCCGTAGCCGGGGTTGGCGACCTCGGCGGGCAGTCCGTCGTCGTAGCCACCCCGCTCCACGTGACCGGCCAGGGCCTGGGAGTCGGCCCCGACGCAGAACGCCGGAGGAGTGCCGGTGACAACGACGACCCGAACCTGGGCATCGGCTTCAAGCTGGGCCATCACCCAGCGATACTCGGCGTGCATCCGTCCGGTCCACGCATTGTGCCGGTGGGGTCGATGCAGCCAGACCGTGGCGACGTGCCCGTCGACTTCGTAGCGAGTGGCCTTCAGGTCCATAGTTCCCCGTTTGTCGTGACCGAGTTTGTCGTGACCGACGGCTATGACCAGCGGCGGTCGGCATGCAGTGCCCCGAGGACGTCGTTGGCAAGATCCGCTCGGCAGATGAGAACGTCGGGAAGCCATGGGTCGGCCGCGTTGTAGATCAGCGGTGAACCGTCAACCCGGCTGACGTGCAACCCGGCCGCTTGGGCGACGGCGACCGGCGCAGCCGAGTCCCACTGATACATCCCACTGTCGTGGACGTAAATATCGGCCTCACCGGCCACGACCGTCATGGCCTTGGCCCCGGCCGAGCCGATCCGCAACGCATCGCAGCCCAGCGCGTTGGCAATCACGACGGCCGAGTACGGGGCGCGCCACCGCGACGTCGCGAGTCGAGGATGAGCGCGGGCGTTCGGGGGCACGACGGCGGGTGGGTCGGTGCCGAAAACCAGTTCCATCGCCGGGAGAGCAACCGCTCCGGCCGTGAGCGCGCCCCGTTCCCATAAGGCCACGTGGACGGCCCAGTCGTCGCGCCCCTTCTCGCCGTACTCGTTGGTTCCGTCGAGAGGATCGACGATCCACACCCGCTCGTTACTGAGCCGGCGGCGGTCGTCGCGCCCCTCCTCGGAGAGAATCGCGTCGTTCGGACGATGTTCGGCGAGGCCGGTGATCAATAACTGATGGGCGGCGACGTCGCCGGTATCCATCACTTGCCACGACTGAGCGCGGCGTTGCCACATCTCGTCGCGCAGCTTGACCAACATCCGCCCGGCCGACTCGGCCAGAAACAGCGCCAGTTGATGGTCGTCGAACTCGCTCACCCGGCGCGACCCACGCAGGGCTTTGGCCCCAGGATCGGAACGGTCATTGACGTCGCCCGGCGCGCATTGCCTCGCGAACCAGTGACCGTACGGCCATCTCATCGGCACCGGATTCGACCAAGGTCGTGACCTGGCCCTCCAACCGTTCGGCATCGGCCTCTTCGAACACATCGATCGGCTCTCGGGGCGACGTGCTCGACACGGCGAGCACCACGAGGCTGGCGATCGCCGTGGCCATGCCGCAGGTGATCACCCAGCCGTTGTTGTTCCCGCGCACGGAGTTGATGATCATCCCGGCGATACCTGCGACCCAGATGACTGCGGCTGCCTGACGGAATCGATGCAGCGACATGCCATCCATGCTGCCAGGTCGAGGCGGCGTTCGACCGCTCCCGGCGGCTATTTCTCGGCTGCGACCACGGCTGGAGTGTAGAAACCGGCCAGCGAGACATCGAGCGTCGCCGTCGCTTCGGTCACGCCACTCTGTTCCAACACGAACCCGGTGACCACATGGCGGATGATTGGCCACGCCTCGGTGACCGGGACGTTCGGCGGCTTGCATCCGTCCTCGCCGAGCGTGCGGAACGTCGGCTGGGTATCGAGGAAGGCGCCCAATCCCGAGGCCTCGGCGATGCCGATGATGCCGGTCCCATTGCCGAACGTGCAGAAGTCATCGAACCCGTTGTGGCCGACGCCGTCGATGACCCACAGCCGACTCGGGCTCGGTGCGGTTTCATAGGCGACCTGGGTAACGGAATCCCATGGGACAACGGCGTCGTTGCGGCCGGCGACGAACAATGACGGCATCGCTGGCAACGCCGGAGGGGCAGCAGTGGTTGAGGTGGTGTCATCTCGCCTTCCGAAGGCCCCCGAGGCGAGCGAGACGTAGGCATCGACGTCACTCGACTGGGCCGCCGCGCCGAGCACCGTGCCGCCTCCGGCCGAATGGCCGATGAGCACGATGTGGTCGGTGTCGATCCGCCCGCCGAAGAGGTCGGACGGGCCGCTGGCGTTGGCGGTCTGCATCGCTTTGATGGCGAGGAGTACGTCACCGATCGAGACCTGCGGGTCGTTGTTCAACGTTCCCCCGGTTGCGGCGGCCAGATCGCGGGCTTTGTGTTCGGGAGCGGCGACGATGATGCCCCATGAGGCGAGGTGGGCGGTCAGGAATGACGATCCGACATTGATGCCGCTGAATCCGTGGCTGTACACGGCGAGCGGAAACGGTCCATCGGCCGCAGCGACGTCTCGAGCCGCATCGATGCTGAACGTGGCAGGGATGTCCGCAGTCAGCAGAGATTTGATCGCCTCGGGGGTGTAGTCGCGCACGTCATACGAAACGGTGCCAGTCGTTGGAGCCGCGGCCGGATACCAGATCTCGACTAGTCCGTTGCTTGCCAACCCCTTGAAGTTGGTCACGCCGACCGGATACGGTCCCGGCTCGGCGTAAGTGCTGGCGAGGGCGGCGAGATCGATGGTCGTCGTGGGAGCCGCCGTCGTGGTGGGTGCCGCCGTGGTCGGGGCGGCAGTCGCTGGAGCCTCCGTGGGCGGAGTCGTCTCTCGGATGGCCGGGGCGAGGGTGGTTTCGGCTGCGGGAGTGGAATCCGACCCGCCGCTGCAGGCCCCCGTGAGCGCGATCGTCACGGCGATGCCAAGAAAAAGTCGACGGTGCACCCTGGCTTCCTAGCCCAGCATGCACCTTCGATGGCGAGTCGTGGTTCGAGTGGACTGATCGAACCTGCCCGAACGCCCTACCGGGCGAGGGGCTTGTATTTGATGCGGTGAGGCTGATCGGCGGCGGAACCGAGTTCCTTGTGGCGCCACGTCTCGTACTCCGAGAAGTTGCCCTCGAACCACCGCACTTGGCTGTCGCCCTCGAAGGCGAGCACGTGGGTGGCGATGCGGTCGAGGAACCAGCGATCATGGGAAATCACCACTGCACAGCCGGGGAAGTTCTCCAACGCATCTTCCAACGCCCGCAACGTGTCGACGTCGAGGTCGTTGGTCGGTTCGTCGAGCAGCAGCACGTTGCCCGCCGACTTGAGCAGCTTGGCCAGATGCACGCGGTTGCGCTCACCGCCGGAGAGCTGCCCGACGAGCTTCTGCTGGTCGGAGCCCTTGAAGTTGAAGCTGGCGACATACGCCCGGCCGTGGATCTCGCGGTTGCCGATCTTCATATGCTCGACGTTGTCGGTGATCTCCTCGTAGACGTTGACGTCGGCGTTGAGCGAGTCGCGGGACTGATCGACGTAGGCGAGCTGCACCGTGTCGCCAACGGTCACCGAGCCCGAGTCGGGGGCTTCCAAGCCGGCCAACATACGGAAGAGCGTCGTCTTGCCGGCACCGTTCGGGCCGATGATGCCGACGATGCCGGCCTTGGGGAGCGAGAACGACAGGTCCTCGATGAGTAGGCGGTCGCCGTAGCCCTTCGACAGCCCCTTGACTTCAATCACGGTGTCGCCGAGGCGGTTGCCCGGCGGGATCAAGATTTCGAGCTTGCCGTTCTCGCCGCGATCGGCCTCGGCCTCGGTCTGCAACTTGTCGTAGGCCTGCAAGCGGGCCTTGCCCTTGGCCTGACGAGCCTTGGGTGACATCCGCACCCATTCGAGCTCGCGCTCCAACGTGCGCTGACGAGCCGACGCGGTCTTCTCTTCGAGGGCCAGGCGAGCCTGCTTCTGCTCGAGCCACGACGAATAGTTGCCCTCGAACGGGAAGCCGCGGCCGCGATCGAGTTCGAGGATCCAGCGGGCGACGTTGTCGAGGAAGTAGCGATCGTGGGTGATGGCGACGACGGTGCCCGAGTAATCCTTGAGGAACCGCTCCAACCACTCCACCGACTCGGCGTCGAGATGGTTGGTGGGCTCATCGAGCAGCAGCAGGTCGGGGCGGCTGAGCAGCAGGCGGCACAGGGCGACCCGGCGACGCTCGCCGCCCGAGAGGGTGGTGACGTCGGCATCGTCGGGCGGGCAGCGCAGGGCGTCCATGGCGATCTCGACGTTGCGCTCCAGCGACCACGCATCGGTGGCGGCGATCTTGTCCTCCAGGTCGGCCTGCAGCGCGCCGATCTTGTCGTAGTCGGCGTCGGGATCGGCCCACATCGCCATCACGTCGTTGTACCGATCGATGATTCCCTGCACCGAAGCAACGCCGTCCATCACGTTGCCCTTGACGGTCTTGGCCGGATCGAGCTGCGGTTCCTGAGCGAGGTAGCCCACCGTGAAGCCAGGAGTGAGGCGGGCCTCGCCGGTATAGCCGTCGTCAAGGCCGGCCATGATCTTGAGCAGGCTTGACTTACCCGCACCGTTCGAACCGAGCACGCCGATCTTGGCACCGGGGTAGAACGACAGCGAGATGTTCTCGAGCACCGTGCGGTCGGGCGGGTAGAAGCGGGCCAGCTTGTGGCAGGTATAGATGAACTCGTGGGCCACTGCGGTCTCCGTGCGGGTTTACGCCAGGTCAGGGCGGACCCGAGCGACCGGACAGGCTACCCGGCCATGTCGCCACGACGCTCGATTCGCGCGTTGGGTACCTCAGTGGTGCTACGGTCCGCGTCGAATAGTTCCGATATCACAGGGGGTTGCGCGAGGTGCTCGCAGTAGACGGGTTTTTTAGTCAGAACGGCCTCGGAAACTTTGGTTTCCGCTGGCTGCACATACTGGCCGGCATCATGTGGATCGGCCTTCTCTACTACTTCAACTTCGTTCAGGTGCCGGCGTTCGCCGCGTTCGGCGATGAGGCCAAGGCCCGGAATATCGCTATCGACAAAGTCGCTCGCAAGGCGCTGTGGTGGTTCCGATGGGCCTCGGTGTTCACATTCGTTACCGGAATCCTGATCACCCTGGTCACCAAGGACTACTTCTTCGACGGCTTCGGGAAGAACACCCGGGGTTTGTCGATCTCGCTCGGCATGCTCCTCGGCATCATCATGTTGCTCAACGTTTGGGGAGTCATCTGGCGAAACCAGAAGGTTGTGCTGGCCAACGCCGCCAACGTGCTCGGCGGCGGCGAGGCCAATCCCGATGCCCCGGCCGCCGGTCGCCGCGCCCTCATGGCTTCACGCCAAAATGCAATCTTCTCGGTCTCGATGCTCTTCTTCATGGTGTACACGAGTCACGGCCCGCTCAGCGGTGTAGAAGTCGGCGGCGGCAAGATGGGTGCGTTCTGGCTGATCAGCTTGATCATCATCGCCGTCATGGAACTCAATGCCCTCGGCATGATGCCGTGGAAGACCGCCCCGAACAAGGGCCTCAACCTGATGTACGACGGTCCCGGCGTGCGCAACCCGCTGATCGCCTCGTTTGGTCTGTGGGTCGTCTTCCTGATCATCACGGAGATCTTCTTCCGGGTCTGATCCCACGCAATCTGAATTGACGCAACGGCCGCCCGTGAGGGCGGCCGTTGCCGCGCGTCTGGCCTCCGCGTCGGGGTTGCTACGTGAACACAAGTACGGTGCGGCTATGGGGATCGAGACTCGTCGTTCGTTCTGTCGCTTCTGCCACGCCGGCTGTGCCATCGATGTCGATGTCGACACCGAGGCCAATCGGGTGGTCGCCGTCCATGGCGTGCAGGACGACCCGATGTACGGCGGCTACACGTGCATCAAGGGACGCCATCTCGGCGGGCAGCACCATCACGACGGCCGACTGCGGGAGAGTCTGGTGCGGTCGGGCACCGGCTTCGAGAAGATCGCCACCGCCGAGGCGTTCGACCGGATCGCCGACCAACTGGCCGGCATCCTCGAACGGCATGGGCCCCGCTCGCTGGCGACCTACTGCGGAACGGCGGCATATCAGAACGCCACCGGGCTTCCGGTCGCCCGGGCCTTCCATCAAGCGATCGGTTCACCGAGCTTCTACACCTCATCGTCGATCGATCAGCCGGCCAAGTTCCTCGCCCCGATGCGCGCGGGGGCATGGCTGGGCGGAGTACAGCCGTTCGAGACCAGTGACGTGGCGATGGTCGTCGGCTGCAACACACTCGTTTCGACCTACTCGTATCCGGGGGGACTCCCGAGCTACAACCCGCTGGTGCGGTTGCGCGACGCCAAGAAGCGCGGCCTCAAGCTGATCGTGATCGACCCGCGCCGCACAGAACTCGCCGGCTACGCCGACTTGCACCTGCAGGTCCGCCCGGGCGAGGACCCGACGCTGCTCGCCGGGATCGCCCGTCAGATTCTCGCTGACAACCTCATCGACCAGGAGTTTTGTGATCGGTGGGTGAACGGTGTCGACGAGTTTCGCGCCGGCCTTGACCCGTTCACCCCCGAGTATGTTGAGCAGCGGGCCGGGATCCCGGCCGAGCTGGTAATTGAGGCCGCTCGACTGTTCGGCCGTTCGCCGACCGGCACGACGAGCACCGGGACCGGGCCGAACATGGCCCCGCATTCCACCCTGACCGAGCATTTGGCCAACGCGATCAACATCATCTGCGGCCGCTTCAATCGGGCCGGCGAGCGGCTGTTGAACCCGGGCGGTGTGCTCACTCCTCCCGGCTCGATCCGCGCCCAGGTTGCTCCGCCCGTGCCCCACCTGCTGACCAAGGGGCTGCTGGCGAGGGTTCGTAATCTGCATATGCATCGCGGCGAGATGCCGACGAGCGCGCTTCCCGACGAGATCCTGCTGCCCGGCGAGGGTCAGGTGCACGCCCTGTTCACCATCGGCGGGAATCCGGTCGTCGCCTGGCCCGATCAGCGCAAGACCGTCGAGGCCCTGCGGTCGCTCGACCTGCATGTGGTGATCGAGGCGAATCTGTCGGCGACGGCCGAGCTGGCGCACTATGTGATCGCTTCGACCCTCTCGCTGGAGCGCCCCGACGTGCCGACGACGATCGACCGGTGGTTCCCCGAGGCCTATTCGAATTACACCCCGGCCGTGCTCACCGCCGAGCCCGAGATGCGTCAGGAGTGGCAGGTTTACACCGAGGTCGCCGCCCGCCTCGGCGTGACGATCACGTTGCCCGGCGGTCCGATCGAACCCGGCGACCCGGTCACGGCCGACGACGTGCTCGACCTGATCTACGCCAAGTCGAAGGTGCCGCTGGCGACCGTTCGCGAGCGTGGGGCGGCGCTGTACCCCGAGATGGAAACGGTCATTGCCGACGCCGATCCGTCGGTCACCGCCCGCATGGAACTGATGCCCGACGGCATCGGTGACGAGCTGGTCGACGTCCTCGCCGAGATCTCGTCGGCCCAGGTCATCGATGGTTTCGACCCATCGCGCCATATGTTCCGGATGACCAGTAGGCGGCTGAAGAGCGTCTTCAACTCCTCGGGTCGCGAGGTCGATGCGCTGCGCGAGAAGGAGGGCACGAACTTCGCCCACCTGCATCCAGCCGACCTAGTCGCCCTTGGCATCAACGGCGGCGACCAGATCGAAGTCGCCTCGCCCTCGGGCGCGATTCGGCTGATCGCCAAGGCTGCCATCGATGTGCGCGAAGGCACCGTCTCTGTGGCTCACGCCTGGGGTGGCGTGCCCGATCGACCGGGCGACCCGGCCAGCTTCGGTGCCGCCACCTCGGCGTTGATCACCACTGATTCGGGCTACGACCGGTTCACCGGCATGCCAGTGATGAGCGCCATCCCCGTGTCGATTCGGGCGGTCTCGACGGTCTGAGCCCGAAGGGTCAGCTCGACGACGTTCGCAAACAAGTCAGCCGACGACGAGGGTGGCCTTCATCTGGTCGTGACCAGGGACGTCGCACAGCAGGTTGTACGTACCGGTGGCGAGATCGAACGTGCCCGAATCGGATCCGCCGATCTGGACCTTCAGCTTGTTGCCAACGGTCTTGTTGTCGGGAGTGGTCACCAACAGGGTGTGATTCGTCGAAGATTCGCCTTCGAAGGCGATCTTTACGGCGCCGGCCGTGGCGGTGTACTCGGCCTTGTCGAGCTTGTTGCCGGTGACCGACTTGACGACGACATCGGCATCAACCGGGGCCGCCGGGGTGTCGGAGCTTCCGCCCCCGCACGCGGCGAGAACCGCGGTTGACAGGGTGAGGCCGACAACGACGGAAAGGGTGCGCTTCATCATGGATCCATTTCTACAAGTGAACACTTATGAAAATCAACGTGACGTCGGTGACACACCGCGGCGGTACATGTCGGGGCTCGGGTGAGTCGGAGCGGTTACCATCACGAGTGATGGCCACTGAGACACCGAAGTTTGGCGCGAACGCCTGGCTCGTAGACGAAATGTACGACCAATTCCGGCTCGACCCGCAGTCTGTCAGCGAAACCTGGCAGGAGTTCTTCTCCGACTACCGCCAGAGCGGAGTTCAACCATCGGCCGTGCCGGCACCCGTGCTGCAGGCCCCGTCGGTCGCCCAAACGGCCACGGCGATGGCCCCTCCCGCTCCTGTCGCCGCCGTTCCGGTCGACGCCCAGACCGACCTCAGCCAGCCGATTCGTGGGGTTGGCGCGGTCATCGCCGCCAACATGGCGCGCAGCCTGGAAGTGCCGACGGCGACAAGTTTCCGCAACATCCCCGCCAAGTTGCTCGAAGTAAACCGTTCGGTGATCAATGGCTTCCAGGGGCGCACCGGTAAGGGCAAGGTCAGCTTCACCCACCTGATCGGTTTCGCCGTCGTCCGGGCAATCGCCGACGCGGCTCCCTCGCTCAACAACGCCTTCGTCGAAGGAGCCGGTGGCGAGCCGCGAATCCTGCGCAACGCCCACGTCAGCATGGGACTGGCCGTTGACGTCGCCAAGGCCGACGGTAGCCGCACACTGGTGGTGCCTGTACTGCGTGACGCCGACACCCTCGACTTCGCCGGCTTTCTCGCGGCCTATGACGAACTCGTTCGCAAGGTCAAGACCAACAAGCTCACGGTGGCCGATTTCCAGGGTGCCACTGTCACCCTGACCAACCCCGGAACGATCGGGACGGTGCAGTCGGTGCCGCGGTTGATGCCCGGTCAAGGCGTCATTGTCGGGGTCGGTTCGATCGACTTCCCCGCCGAGTTCCAGGGAGCCGACGAGGCCGCGCTGGCCGAATTGGGCATCTCGAAGGTCGTCACGATCACGAGTACCTACGACCACCGGATCATTCAGGGGGCCGAATCCGGCCTGTTCCTGAAGCGGGTCCATGAGTTGCTGCTCGGTGAGCATGGCTTCTACGAGTCGGTGTTCCGCTCGCTCGACGTGCCCTACGAGGCGGTCCAGTGGCGCCAAGACACCACCCCGCTGGACCACGAAGACGCCATGTTGGCCAAGCAGATGCACGTGGGAACGCTGATTCGGGCGCACCGAGTGCGCGGTCATTTGATCGCCGATCTCGATCCGCTGCGGTGGAAAGAGCCCAAGATGTACGAGGAGCTCGATCCGGCCACCTACGGGCTGACGATCTGGGACCTCGAACGTGAGTTTCTCGTGGGCGGGGTCGGTGGCAAGGAGAAGATGAAGCTTGGGGCGATGCTCCACGTGCTGCGCGATGCGTACTGCCGCACGATCGGCGTCGAGTACATGCACATCCAAAACACCGAGGAGCAACGGTGGATTCAGGGCCAACTCGAGAATGTTGTGTTCGCCCCGACCGCCGGCGAGCAGCGCCGCCTGTTGGAGCGTCTCAATGCCGCCGAGGCGTTCGAGAAGTTCCTCGCGACCAAGTACGTCGGTACCAAGCGTTTCGGCCTCGAAGGGGCCGAGTCGACCATCCCGGTGCTCGACTCGATCATCTCCGACGCCGCCGATGCCGGAATGGACGCGGCGTTCATCGGTATGGCTCACCGCGGTCGCCTGAACGTGTTGGCCAACATCGTCGGTAAGGACTACGACCAGATTTTCGCCGAGTTCGAGGGCCACGTCGACCCGGGTTCCGTGCAGGGGTCGGGAGACGTGAAGTATCACCTGGGTGCCGTCGGCAAGTACGAGAGCCCTTCCGGCCAGGATATTCGCATCGAGTTGGCTCCCAACCCGAGCCACCTTGAAACGGTTAATCCGGTGGTCATGGGGATGGTTCGTGCCCATCAGGATCAGATTGATCCGCCCGGCTCGTATCCCGTGCTCCCCTTATTGATCCATGGCGACGCAGCGTTTGCCGGGCAAGGAATCATCCAGGAATGCCTGGCGATGAGCGACATCACCGGCTACCGCCTGGGCGGAACCGTGCACCTGATCATCAACAACCAGATTGGTTTCACCACCGCTCCGGAATATGCCCGCTCGTCGTTGTACTGCTCCGACGTCGCCAAGATGATTCAGGCACCGATCTTCCACGTCAATGGTGACGACCCAGAGGCATGCCTGCGCGTGGCCCGCCTGGCGTTCGCCTACCGCCAGACGTTCCACAAGGACGTTGTCATCGATCTCGTCTGCTACCGCCGCCACGGCCACAACGAGGGTGATGACCCCAGCTATACCCAGCCGTTGATGTACAAGGCCATCGGTGAGCGCCGCCCGGTCCGCAAGCTCTACGTCGAGGCGCTCGTCAAGCGCGGCGAGATGTCGATCGACGATGCCGAGAAGGCGCTCGAGGACTTCAACGCCAAGCTGCAGGACGCCCTCGACGTGACCAGGGCGCACGCCCCCGAGCCGATCAAGGTGCCGCCGCCGCCCAAGCCGATCGGCGTGCTGCCCCACGTCGAAACCGGATTGGCCCGTGAGGACCTCGACTCCATCTTCAACCATCTCACGGCCTATCCCGAAGGGTTCACCCCGCACCCGAAACTGGCCCGCCAGTTCGAGACCCGGGCCAAGCTGTACTCGGAGGAAGGCCAGGTCGAATGGGCCACGGCCGAGTCGCTTGCGTTCGGAGGGTTGTTGCTCGACGGTCATCCCGTGCGTCTCGCCGGTGAAGACTCCCGTCGTGGCACCTTCAGCCAACGCCACGCTGCCCTCGTCGACTACGAGACCGGTAAATCATGGGTACCGCTGAGCGACCTGCCGGGTAAGGATGTCAAGTTCTGGGTGTACGACTCGCTGTTGTCGGAGTACGCCGCGCTTGGCTACGAATACGGTTACGCCGTGGCCAACAAGGACGTGCTGGTGCTCTGGGAGGCGCAGTTCGGCGACTTCGTCAATGGTGCCCAGATCGTGATCGACCAGTACATCGTTGCCGGTGAAGACAAGTGGGACACCACCGCCGGCCTGGTCATGTTACTGCCGCACGGCTTCGAGGGCCAGGGCCCCGAGCATTCCAGCGCCCGTATTGAACGCTTCCTCACATTGTGCGCAGAAGACAACATCCAGGTCTGCAATGCAACGACCGCCGCCCAGTACTTCCACCTGCTCCGTCGGCAAATGAAGCGCGAGGTTCGTCGTCCGCTGGTGATCTTCACGCCCAAGGGTCCCTTGCGCATGAAGGAGAGCCGTACGAAGGACGACGATCTGACAACCGGCTCGTTCCAGGAAGTGCTCGACGATCCGTTCATCACCGATCGCACCGCCGTCACCCAGATCGTGTTCTGCTCGGGCAAGGTGGCCTGGGACGCGATTGCGGAGCGCAACAGACGCAATGCCCCGGTTGCCGTGGTGCGGATCGAACAGCTCTATCCGTTCCCGGTTCAGCAGCTGCTCGATCTGCTCAAGCGCTACCCCAACGCGAAAGACCTGGTCTGGCTACAAGAAGAGCCCGACAACATGGGCCCGTGGGCGTTCGTCGAACACCGCGTCTGGCGAATCAAGGACGAGGGCTACGACCTGCGTCATGTCGCCCGCATTGGCTCAGGCAGCCCAGCTACGGGTTCGAAAGCGATCCACGATCAAGAACTCGCCCAACTGCTGGACCAGACGTTCTCAGCCCAGCTGTAAGCCGAGCGCGGCTTCGAGGTCGCGGATGGCTTGGGCGGCATTGAGCACCTTGATCGTGTGCATTCCCATTGCTGCGGCCGGTTTCAGATTGATGCCGAGGTCGTCGAGAAAGACACACCGCGCGGCCGACACGGAAAGGGTCGTGCACGCAATCTCATAGAAGCGTGGTTCGGGCTTACGCACGCCGACCTTCGACGACTCGATCACCGCGTCGAAACGGCTCATGATCTTCCCGATCGCGTCGGCCCGCTCAGGGTCGGCAGGGTCGCCGCCGGTCACGTTGTTGGTCAAACATGCTGTCCGGTATCCGGAGGCGATCACCCGGTCGAGGGCCTCGACCATCTCGGGCCGGACGTTCCCGGCGAGCAGGGCAAGGACGTCACCGCCACGCACATCGTGACCCAACGCAGATGCGTCATCGGCGAACGCCTGATCGAACTCGTCCGCCGAGATGTCGCTACGTTCCAGCCGAGCCCAGGCATTGTCGTCGGGATTGGTCGCGTTCACCCGCCGGATGAAGTCGGCCGGAAGGCGGCGCCGGGTCTCGAACTCGTTGAACGCCTCGAACGGGCTCGACAGAATGACTCCACCGAAATCCCACAGCACGGCGTCGTAGTCGGTCGACATTGCCTGATTCATGGCGGGCATGGTAGATGGCGATCCGCCCGCCCGCCCCGTTCAGGTGGTTGACTGGCAGGCGTCATGCCCAAACACATCGTCGTCGACGGATCGAACCTGGCCACCGAGGGCCGCTCGATGCCCAGCCTCAAACAACTCTCCGATGCCGTTGAGGCCTACTTGGCCGAGCACCCCACCGAGTTGGTCACCGTCGTTGTCGACGCTACCTTCGGCCACCGAATCGACCCGCGTGAGGTAGTCGAGTTCGAAGAGGCGATCGACCACAACGAACTGGTCGCGCCTCCGGCCGGTGCGGTAGGGCGCGGCGATGCGTTCATCCTGGCCATCGCCAACAAGGTCAACGCAATCATCCTGTCGAACGACTCGTTCCAGGAGTTCCACGGCGACTACCCATGGCTGTTCGACGAGGGCCGGCTGGTCGGCGGTAAGCCGGTCCCTCACGTCGGCTGGGTGTTCGTCGAGCGGGTACCGGTGCGCGGCCCGTTGAGCCGCAAGAGCACGCGCGAGGCACGGACCAAGGACGCCCCTCGCGACACGGTGCGAACGAGCGTCGCGTCGTTGCGGCCGATGCCAGTTCCCAAAGCCCCGCCGCCCCGCTCGGTCCCCACAGATGCCCCGTTGCGCCCTGCTGCCGATCGATCCCGTCGTGCCGTTGCGTCTGCACCGGTGGCGACCCCTCGCGCTACGCCGCCCGCTGCTCCCGCTCGTAATGCAATGGTCAACGATCTCATGCCGTTCCTCGAGTTCGTCGAGAAGTTCCCGGTCGGCACGCTGATCGACGTCATCGTCGAGACGTATTCGTCGCACGGCGCGTACGTCGAGGCCGGTGGTGCACGGGCGTACCTGCCGCTGCGCAACATCGCCGATCCGGCGCCGCGCAGCGCCCGCGAGTTGTTCAAGTTGGGCGAGACCGTGACCGTTCAGGTGGCGGCGTTCCATGCCGCCCGACGCGGCATTGACCTGGCCATTCCGGGCGTTGTCGCTGGACTCGTTGCTCCACCGGTCGCCGTGGCGAAGCCCGCCAGGGGCCGGGCGCGCAAGGTGGCCGAAGCCCCCGTGGTGCCCGCGACCATCAAGGTCGCCGAGATCGCCGAGATCGCCGAGATCGCCGA
>JANNNL010000335.1:0-2521 GCA_031398525.1 Actinomycetes bacterium
GGGCGGTGGCGCCCGACTCGACGTGTCAGGCGTCGGTGACGGGGAGGAGTTGGAGAGCGGATGTGCCGTCGGGCTTGGAGTACGCGAACAGGAGGGCTCGGCCGCCGGCCGGGAGTGTGACGTCGGAGACCGATTGGCCATCGCAGGTGGCGGCGAAACCGAGGGTTGACCCGCCCGGGACTTGAACGGTGGAGAGGTCGAACGAAGGGTTGCCGTCGGGGGCGGCCCACGAGCTGCCGTTGGTCAGGCACTTGCGGTCGAGCGTCACGCTCAACAGGGAGTCGCCTGCCTCGAGGGAGGTGCCAAACGCCCGCCATCGCAGGCGCACCGAGCCCGCGTCGGAGGCGGGAAACATCGGTGCGTTCGTCAGCGAGTCGAGCGTCGCGGGGTTCTCATCGACCATCGCCAGTGAGACCGAGTCGCCATCGAACATGAACGCCGCGGTGACCCGGTCGGCAGCGGTTGAGGGCGACCAGCGATCCCACGTCATCAGCTCCTCGGTCGTTCCGGCGACGGTGATCGTGAACACCGCGTCCTGCAAACCCTTCACTCGGCGAGGCACGAGATAGTCGCTGGCCTGCCCAAATGCGACGGTCGCAGCCTTCTCACCCTCGTCGGGTCGACCCCAGTAGACGTCGATGTCCACGGGTTCACCGCCGCGGGACAGCAGGTTGTCGACTCGCAGCGCCCCCGGAGCATCCTCCTTCTCGCCGCGCTGGCCGGTGACCACCTCGAACGCCGTGTCGATCACGGCGTTGACATCGAACGTCGCGTCGGGCGCGCCCTGCGAACCGCCGAGCGCCGGACTCTCATTCGATTCGATCGAGCCGACCGGCGTGGACGCGCCGCCGCACGCGACCAATCCAAGCGTTGCCACGACAACACCGATCATCAGATTCCGACGCATGGGCACCTCCTGCGGCTCCCGACTTGCGAGAGCGAACGAACGTAGTACCGAGCCTTCGTCCACCGTAGTTCGTACAAAAATCTTCGGCGACGACCCACTCGGGCGCGGCGATGCCGCCGACGGGGATCGTCGGCGGCATCGCTCGGCAGATAGCGCGGGTAGACCAGCGGGCTATGGCTGGTAGGCCACCGAGTCGGACGAACCCAGCGAGGTGGTGCTCACGTTTCCAGACGGGTCACGGAACTGGGCGTAGACCGTGACGGTGTCGCCCGGCTGGGTCTCGGCCGGGACAGTCAATGAAGCCTGGTCGGCGTATGGCATCCACGCCGCGCCGGTGAAGTCGTCGGTCAGCGAGAACCGCATCTCCAACAACTCGGCCGGAGTCCCCGCCGTCGCCTCAGACCCGTCACCATCGCCTTCGCTGTCGTCGACCGTGACGGTCAGCGAGAACTCCAACGACGTTGCCACGTCGGCGCCCTCGTTGATCAGCACCGAACCGGCCGGGGCGTACGGGTCGTTGGTGGCGACGACCACCGACGATTCGAGCGGGGTTCCTCGACGATCGACACCAGAGATGTCGGTCACGACCGGCACCACCCGGTAGGCGTACGCGGTCCCGGCCACCACCGCGTGATCGACGTATGTCTGATCGACCAAGCCACCGACGACCAGCGACCACGGGCCGCCATTGTCGGAGCGGTACAGGTCGACCGACCGCAACGTCCCACGCTCCGGTGCACCCCAGGTGACCTCGACGTGGGCCATACCCGACATCGCCGCCGGGCGAACCGAAACGCCGGTGAGCGGCGAGACACGGTCGTCGAGCGGATCGGTCGGATCGGCCTGCGCCACACACACCGACCCGTCGAACGATGCCTCTGAGCCGTCGAGTTCGCCACCGGTATCGGTGTCGTTGACCAGCGGGTCGCTGCCCAAACGGAACTCGCACAACTCGATCAACCCATCGTCGTCACGGTCGGCCTTCCAGTCGCCCGAATTCTGCGGGTCGAGTCCGGTCGACTTCTCCCAGCCGTCGTCGAGACCATCCTTGTCGTTGTCACCGACCGAATCGACGGCGAATCCGCCCTCGTCCTCGCGGCGGTCGGCTCCGGAGAGCCCGACCACCGAGACGGTGTACGAACCAACCGTGGTCGGCCCGCCTTCGCGTTCTCCGAAGCCATTGCCGTGACCGTCGGGGTTGCCTCTGTCCAAGCCTGGAGTGTCCCCCGCTGCGGTGGCCGAATACGACGCCCCGTAGACGCCGTCATCGGCCTCGCCGTCGTCGTGGCTACCGTCGTCGTACATCTCGACGAGCAGCGTCCGTTTGGCCGGATCGGTGACCGTGGCGATCACCCGAGCACCGGTGATTCCACCGTTCTGACCCGCGAAGAACGCGGCGAGCGGCACCTCGGTGCCGGGCCGGGCGTCGTCGATCGGGGTACCGATCGCCAGCCGCAGACCAAGGTCACTGCGAGCCGTGACCGAGGCGAAGTACTCCTGGTCAAGGCCGTCAACAACCATCGTCCACGTTCCCGGAACCGGGTTGGGGATGGTCCACACCTCACCGGTGCCACCCGGCACGACCTCGCGGATCGCCCCGGGGGCGACGTTGCC
>JANNNL010000436.1:0-1858 GCA_031398525.1 Actinomycetes bacterium
GGAACCTCCCCGACAGCCACGTCAACGGCTGGATCAACCGCGGGCTCGACGGCCGGTACCGCGCAGCCCTCGGCGGACCGGAGTGTTGCGGGATCGGGATAGAACCACCAATCGAGCGTGGCGCTGGCGCTGACCTGCAGACCCGCTCCCGTCCCATCGTTGACGCCGAATGCCCATCCGCCGCCCTGATCGTCGGAAACCGGGCGGGGCGCCTCGGTGAAGCCGAAGGCAGCACCGAGCCCACGGAGCTGGTCATCGGTCGGAGTCGCCCCGACCGGGAACGACCAGGCACCGGCCGGCGTCTCGAAGGTCGGAGCCTCGCCGTCAAAGACGTAGGTGATCTGGGCCGCGAACATCCGGCTGGCACTTTGCGACGCGTCTGCTGCGGGAGCGGCCTCAGCAGATGCAGCAACCGATCGGCCCGCACCACCCGCAATCTTGATCTTCGGAGGAGTTTGGGCGCCGACAACCGTGGTTTGCGCCGAGCCCGAGGCGGGGGTCGAGGTCGTTGGATCGCCGCAGGCGCTGAGCCCGAACGCGAGCGCGCCGAGGGCGAGAACCACGCGGCGGGAACGGGGGGAGTTCATGCGTGTCATGGTATTTGGACGTCGGCACGCGTGCCGCCGGTTCCCGGCAAACTTGAGATTCGTGGTCAGCTTTCGGCGAACAGGGCGTCGATGAACTCCTCCGGGTCGAATTCGACCAGGTCGCCGATGGTTTCACCGAGACCGACCAGCTTGATCGGAATGCCCAGCTCGGTTTCGATGGCGAACACGATGCCGCCCTTGGCCGACCCGTCGAGCTTGGTGAGCACGACCCCGGTGACCTCGGTGGCCTCGCGGAATTCGCGGGCCTGGGTCAGGCCGTTCTGACCCGTCGTAGCATCGATCACCAGCAGCACCTCGGCGACCTGGCCCGGGGCACGATCAGCGACTCGGCGGACTTTGCGCAGCTCGTCCATCAGATTCGACTTGTTGTGCAGCCGACCGGCGGTGTCGCCAAGCACCAGGTCACAGCCGCGGGCCGCCGCGGCCTGGACGCCATCGAAGATCACCGCGCTCGGGTCGCCACCCTCGTTGCCGCGGACGAACTCGGCACCAGAGCGTTCGGCCCAGGTCGCCAACTGCTCAGCGGCCGCGGCACGGAACGTGTCGCCCGCGGCCATCAGCACCTTGTGACCTGCCGCGGCCTGACGGGCCCCGAGCTTGCCGATCGTGGTGGTTTTGCCGACGCCGTTGACGCCGACGAACAGCCAGACATCGGGAAGGCCCGGGCCGCGGGCGGCAAGCTTCAACGAACGGTCCGCACCCGACAAGCGACCGGTCATCTCTACGCGCAACGCGGTCAGCAACGCCTCAGGGTCCGTGATCTCCTTCGACTTCACCCGTGCCCGCAAACCACCGAGCAACTCGTCGGTGACGCGTACGCCGACATCGGCCTTGAGCAGGGCTTCTTCGAGGTCGTCCCACGACTCGTCGGTGATCCCGGCCCGCTTGCGGACTCCAAGCATCGCCCCGACCAGCCCGGCCCGCGCCCGACCGAGACGGTCACGGAACTTCGGCCGCTCGATGTCCAACGACTCATCGGCCGGTGGCGCCTCATCATCGGCGAGGTCGTGGGCCGAGTCCTGCGTAATCGGCTCGTCGACCGCTGCCTCGGGCACCACGACGGCGGGCTCGTCGACCGCTGGCGGCGCCGCTGGCGCCGGCTTGGGCGGAACGGCGAGGGTGCGGCCCGCCGGCGACGGCTGGACCGGCGGCCGATTCGGGGCCGACGGCAGCGACTTGGCCGACTTGCGACGGTTGAGAATGAGGACGCCGTACCCGAACACCGAAACGGCGACGATCAGGGCGACGAC
>JANNNL010000449.1:0-1400 GCA_031398525.1 Actinomycetes bacterium
CTCAATGGATCCCCAGCTAAGGTTGCAGACCATGGCCGTCTCAACACCGGGCTCCATCCCCCGACGGGCGCGCGAGCACCTCCTCGAAGCGCTCGCTGATACGCCAGTCGTGGCGATCAACGGAGCGCGGCAGGTCGGCAAAAGCACCCTTGCCGAGCAGATTCTCAACGAAGTCGGCGGCACGCTCGTCACGCTCGATGACGAAGCGCAACGAGCATCCGCAACGCGCGATCCCCGTGGGTTCATCGAACGCAACACCGCCGGACCGCTGATCATCGACGAGGTCCAGTTCGGCCCGACGCTCTACCGCGCGCTGAAAGCCTCCGTCGATCGCGACCGCCGACCAGGAAGATTCGTGCTCACCGGGTCAACCCGTTTGCTCTCAACCAAGGGGTTCGCCGACGCGTTCGTCGGGCGCATCGAGGTGGTCGAACTCTGGCCGTTCAGCCAAGGCGAACTCCACGATGCGCCGGACGGTTTTGTCGATTGGGCATTCTCAGATCGTCGACCAGAGCCCCATATCGGCCCATCACGGCGGACCGACATCTTCGAGCGCATCATCGCCGGTGGATTCCCCGAGGCGCTCACCCGAACGGTACGGCGTCGCGATGCCTGGTTCGAAAGCTACGTGACGACTCTGACCGAGAAGCTCGTGCAACAGCTTTCAGGGATCGAGCGAGTCGCCGAGATCCCTCGGTTGATTCGCTTGTGCGCAGCTCGCGCTGGCGAAGAACTCAACGTGACGAACATCGCCAACGAACTCGGGCTCCCGCCGCGCACCGTGGATGGTTACCTGGCATTGCTGTCGAACCTCTTCGTGATCCAATTGGTTCCTGCCTGGTCGACCAACCTCTCGAAGAAGGTCATCCGTCGGCCGAAGCTCGTCATCGTCGATAGTGGTCTCGCCAGCAATCTCACCGGCATGACGATCGAGCGGGTCGACGACCCCAGCGCTCCACTGGGACAATTGTTTGAGTCGTTCGTCGCCATGGAACTCCGCAAACAGCTGACCTGGAGCCGCACCCGGGCGAACCTGTGGCATTTCCGTGACCGCGATGGGGCCGAGGTCGACCTCCTTCTCGAGCGTACCGACGGGCGCATCGTCGCCATCGAAGTCAAGGCGTCAAGCACGATCACGTCGCGAGACACCAAGGGTTTGCGCTTCCTCAAGGAGCGGCTTGGCGATCGTTTCCATGCCGGCATCGTCATCTCGACGATGCCGGAGCCAACCCCGTTGGGCGACGGATTGGTCGCCGTTCCCGCAAGTTGGCTGTGGGACGCCCCGCAGCCAACTCAACCGACCTGACGCTGATCTACCGGATACCAAGTTCGTGTTCGAGTGCTTCGAGTTCGGCGCCGCCTGACATCAGGCGGGTCATCTCTTGTCGGGTGATCTCTTC
>JANNNL010000477.1:0-2570 GCA_031398525.1 Actinomycetes bacterium
AGTCATGACCCATCAGCAGCACGCCGAGCTCGTCGCGTCCCGAGATGATCTCGTCGTTGAGGATCCGTTGCTTGGGCTGCATCTCCCAGTTCCGCATCCGCAGTTCCAAGACGCTGTTGATCGCCACGTCGGAGGGGTGATATGCGTAGTGGACGGTCGGCCGGTAGACCGGGTTCCCCACGTCGACTCCTGCCTCATCCCACACCGTGAGATGGTCGGTCATCGTGAACGACTCGCCGTGGCGAATGACCATTCCGCGAATCTCGCCGCAGGGAGCCCACGACCGTACCCAGGTCTCCATGCCGGGTTTGGCGATGCAGATCTGGTTGCGCGGTCCGAATCCGGCATGCACGTACGCGCCGGGCGGCAAGCGCTTCTCGTGGGTACCCCAGCCGAGTTCGGCCGGAGCGACGCCCTCTTCGTAGAAGCCTTCGACCGACCAGGTGTTGGCGAACTCATTGGTTTCCTTGGGCGTGTCGGAGATCTGCGTGTCGCGCTCGGCAATGTGGATGACCTTGGTACCGGTGAGCATCGCCAACTGGTTGAACTGCCCTTCGGCCAGGGCCAGTTCCAAACCGGCCTGCCGGTCACCGGCGCGCCCGCCCGCCAGGATCTTCGTGGATATTTCGGTCAGAGCCTGCTTTGTGAAGTGGGACACGAGCCCAGGGTTGGCTCCGTGCTCGACGACGGCCGTCGCGCCCTTGTTATTGCCCCACGAGGCCTTTAGGCGACGTAGATCCATGTGGCGGACGTACAGCGTGCGGTCGAGCGGGTTCATCGCCACCATGTCGTCGTACGGGTCCCACACCTCGACCGAGGTGTTCAGATACCGCACGCCATGGTCGCGACACCACTGCAGGATCGTCGGGTTGTCGATGTTCCAGGCCAGATCGAGCAGCAGATCGCCATCACCGACGCGCTCCGACAGAAACTCATCGAGGTTCTCGCGGGTCACGCGATCCTGCTCGTAGGTGACGCCCATGGCGATCAGGTCGGCGACCCGCTCGCGATTGTCGACGAAGTCGACGATCCGGACCTGCGACGGGGCGAATCCGAGATCACGTACTACGAGAGGCAGGACGCATTGGGCGACCGATCCGCAGCCGAGTACCAGTACCCGGTCGGGGCGACGCGAACTCATGCCGCGACCGGCACGCGCTCGTCGGCCTCGACGATGTCGTGGTTCAACGGGGCGATGTCATCGACCGGTGCAGACATGACGACCGGCGCGAATTGCGACAGGTCGTAGGGGATTCCCTTGCGTCCGGCGGTCATCCGACCGTCGTAGACAGGGCTAGTGGTGATCATTCCGTCCAAGTGAACGCTCCTGAGGTGGGGTTCGCCCGTGGCGGGTGACGCACGCTGGTGCCCGAAGTTCGGTGTCCGTCGGCGTAACGATTTTCGCTCGGTGTCGAGGTGGGGGTGGGTAGGTCCTTTCTGGCCGGGGAATCCCGGGCACAGGGTTGCAGACGCTACAGAACACCTGGTCACGATTGCTACTGCCCGATCAGTCAGTCAGTTCGCCCACCCGCCTCAGCGCGGCCGATCCCCGTCGGACCCGCCACTAGCAAAGCTGTCCTTGCGCCAGCCGCTGGCGTTGTGGACGAGGACGCTCACCGGCCCGATCGCTGCTTCAGCCGATCCCGACGGTGACTCACGAGGATTTGGTCAGCGCGGGCCGACGGAGACCTCGACGCGAGGGCCGGAGAAGACTCGTTCGATGATCGACCGGGCGTCGTCGAGAGTGACGGCTCGCCAGCGGTCGACCTGCTGAGCCACGGGGCGGATCTCGCCGTAGGCCATCATCTGTCCACCGAGTCGCGACATGCGCGAGCCGGTGTCTTCGAGCCCCATGACGTACGCCCCGCAGAGGTAGCCCTGGGCGATCTCGAGTTCCTCGTCGGTGATGCCATCGCGGCACAGCTTGTCGATCTCGATCTCGATCAATCCGCGCACCTCGGCCAGATGGCGGGGCTGGGCACCGGCGTAGATCGTGAAGATACCGGCATCGGAGTACGCCCCGGCCCCCGAGTACACCGAGTACACCAGGCCACGCTTCTCGCGGATCTCCTCGAACAGGCGACTCGACATTCCACCCCCGAACACGTGGTTGACCACGTCTAACGCGGGAAGCGCCGGATCGTGACGATCGGGCGACTGCATCCCGATGACCAGGTGAACCTGCTCGGTGTCGTCGTCTTCCCAGATCTCCTGCGCCGCCGCGCCACCTGGGCGCAACCGATTCTTGACCGGCGCACCGACTCGCACGGTGGCGAACTGCTCGGCGACCGAGCTCACGACGTCGTCGTGGTCGATCGCGCCGGCGACGGCGACAACCATCGCCTCGGCGACGTAGCGCGCATCGTGAAACTTACGCACGTTGTCGGCCGTGATCACTTCGACGATTTCGCGTCGGCCAGCCGTCTCCCACCCAAGCGGGTGCTCCGGGAAGACCGCTTCCGACAGCAGGCGATGGGCCACATCGTCGGGGCTGTCGTCATCCATGGCCAACTCTTCGAGAATGACTTGGCGTTCCATGTCGACGTCCTCGGGGCGTAGCGCAGGGTTGC
>JANNNL010000495.1:0-3526 GCA_031398525.1 Actinomycetes bacterium
GGCGAGGGGCCCGTCGTTCATCTGGATGGCGAAGATCTTCGTTGGGTCGAGTGCAGCGAGCATCGCCGGGTCGTTTGAGCCACGAGTGTGGTGCCAGATGTCGGCGCAGTACCCACCGTTCGGACGATCAGCAAGCGCCACGATCGCCCGGGCATCAGCGGCGTCGTAGATGTTCGTGAACGGCAACCATTCGATACCGACCTTCAGCCCGTGGGCCAACGCCCGGTCACACAGTGAGCCGAACCCGTCGGAGGCGTCATCGACTGTTCCTTCGTACGAGCCGATCGCCTGCAGATACCGACAGCCGAACTCGTCGGCCATCTCAAAGGCCAAGGCTTCAATCGACGCACACGCTGCGGCGTTCTGCTCCGACGCGGCCGCCGACCAACCGACGATCGTCTCGATCTCACCGATCATCATCCCGTGATCGTCGAGCACGGCGCGGATGTCGGCCGCCGATCGACCCTCCTCGTCGCGCAACCGGCGGTACTCCGACACGTACAACCCGATCGCACTGAACCCGGCCAACGCTGCGGCGGCGACTCGTTCGTCGAACCCTCCGTGGCGTGGCCGCGAGAAATGCGACCACACTAGATCGGGCCAGGCCAAGTCGTGAGGGGTCATGATTCCACCCAGTCGGCAAGTAGATCGGGCACCCTCAGGTGCTCGGCGATACGGTCGGGGCCGATCATCTTGTCGATCCAGGCATGGACATGCCAGATGCGTCGTTCCTGGTAGTTGATGGCTTGTCCGCCATGGGCCGCGAATTCCATCGACCGTTGGATCGGAGTCAGATTGCGGTAGTCCTCGTCCATCACCACGTCGAATCGGGCCAGGCGCTTGTCCCACAACTCCTGATTCGGCAGCGGGCCGTCCCCCCAATCGGGCACGAACCAGGTGATATCGAGGCGGGTGCGATCGATCGCTTCGGGCCAGAACACCAGGAACGGGAAGCCGTGGGAATCGAGCGGGGTGATCAGGTTGGGGAAGATGCCGTGAGCGGGTTGTACGTCGTACAGGAACGTCGGCGGGACGCCTTCGAACTTGGCCAATGCCTCACGTCCGTCGGATCGTTTGGTCACCACTGGCGAGAGCATCGCCTGGTGGCCGTGGTCGTAGAGCGAGATGACGGTGCCGCGCACGTTCAGCCCGGGGCCGACTGTCGTCGGGTGGATCGTGCGGGCGTGGTACACCTCCAAGAAGCCTTCGGCGAGAATCTTCCAGTTGCAGGCGATCACGTCGGACTTGGTGTGGATCATCCGCCACGGCGCCGCGGCGACCGTCGACAAGATGTCGGTCAACGGGCTCAGCCAGTCGGTCAGCGGTGCCGCGTCCGGGTCGAGGTTGACGAAGTACCAGCCGCCCCATACCTCGCAGGGCACCGTCGCCAGCGCCCGCTCCTCGCATTGCAATCCGACAAAGTCGCGCTCCTCGGGCACCCGCACCAGGTGGCCGGCCAGGTCGTACGTCCAGGAGTGGTACTGGCAGACCAGCAACCGCGCCGTGCCCGACGTACCCCGCACCACCGGAGCACCCCGATGGCGACAGGCGTTGAAGAACGCCCGCACGACGCCGTCGTCACCGCGGACCACCAGGATCGCGGCCCCGGCAATGTCGCACAGCTTGTAACTCCCCGGCTCGGCGACTTCCGACTCGTGGACGGCATATAGCCACGACTTCTTCCACAGGTGCTCACGCTCGAGGGCGAAGAACTCCGGGTCGGTGTAGCGGCCGAGCGGCAAGTCGGGGAGCTTCGGGAAGTCGTCGGGTGGACCGGTGCGGGCTTCCTCGTACGCCGACCGCTCGATGTAACGGGCGAGATAGGCGGCGTCCATCGACTCACTGTAGCTTCGCCTTCGGGGAGGATTCATCATGAACAATTCGGTCACGATCAACGCCGCCAACCAGGAGATCTTCCGTCCGATCCGGGTCGGTACGATGGCCCTCGACCATCGACTGGTTGTCCCGCCCCACGGCGGCGGGGGCGGCCATCTGATCGGCCCGGTCGAGTCGTTCGAGCAGCACTGCGCCCATTGGTTGTCGAAACTCGACGGTGGCATGCAATGGCTCGGCGGCGCAGCGACGTTCGTCGCCAATCCGCTGCCGCCCGGCTTCGTTGCCGTGGGAGTCGGGGCAAATGGCCCGGGATGGTTCCGTCATCCATCGTTCGTCGAGCGGATGGGTGACTACGCCGGGCGAATCCATGCCCGCGGCGGGTTCGTGAGCTGTCAGATGGTGCTGCAAGGTGGCATGCCACTCGGGCCGTCGCCGGTGGTCACCGGGTACGCCGACCACCGAATTCCCCACGTGATGTCGCTCGACGAGGTGGAATGGATGGTCCGCGAGTACGGGTCGTCGGCGGCGCTGGCGGCCGAGGCAGGCGTCGACGCGATCGAGATTCACGCCAACCACGACGACCTGGTGCAATGGTTCCTGTCGCCGATCTCCAACCATCGCACCGACCGCTACGGCGGATCGCCCGAGGCCCGCCGCCGATTCCTGCGCGAGATCGTCGCCGCGATTCGTGCTCGTATCGATCGGCCGATCACCCTGGGCCTACGCCTCAACCTCGACGAGAAGATCGAAGGCGGGTACGGCATCGACGACTGCTGCGAGATGGTTGCCGGGTTCACTGCCGATGGCGGCATCGACTACTTCAGCTTTGACATCGGTGGCAACTGGGGCGCTCCGAGTTACATCCCGTCCGCGTGGCACCGCGGCGACCGGCACGGCGATGACTGGGCCGACCTGTGCGGCATCGCCAAACAAGCCACTGAACTGCCCGTTGTCTACGCCGGGCGCGTCGCCAACGCAGCACGGGCCGCCGAGATCCTTGCCGCCGGCCAGGCCGACCTCATCGCCATGGCCCGATCGACAATGGCTGACCCCGAGCACGTCACCAAGGTTCGCCTCGGCCGCGCCGACGAGGTGCGACCGTGCATCGGGCTCAACGAGTGCATCCACGCCCACATGGTCGACGGTCTGCCGTACGGCTGCGGCTCCAACCCGCGGTGGGCACGGGAGTCTGAGCCCGGTCAACCCCCAGCAGTCAGCGCCTCGGCCCGTAAGGAGATCCTGGTCATCGGTGGTGGGCCCGGTGGGACCGAGTTCGCCGGACTCGCCGCCGAGCGCGGCCATCACGTGCATCTGTGGGAGCGCAACGACCATCTCGGCGGAGCGCTGGCGATTGCGGCCGCGGCCCGCGCCAACGCCCAATACCGCGACTGGATCACCTGGCAGGCCGGGCGCTTGGAGCGAGCCGGAGTCCATGTCACCCTCGGTCGGTCGGCAACCATCGCCGACATCTTTGCGGTCCGGGCCGACGCCATCGTGGTCGCCACCGGAGCCACCCCTCGCCAGCCGATGATCGAGGGCGTCGACGCTACCCATGTCGTGCAGGCCGCCGATGCCCTCGCGGGAGCACTCCTCGGCCGCCGCGTGCTGGTGATCTCGGAAGACGACGGGCCCGCACCGCTCTCGGTCGCCGACCATCTCGCCGGGTTGGGCCACCAGGTCACCCTCGCGT
>JANNNL010000537.1:0-11641 GCA_031398525.1 Actinomycetes bacterium
CGCGAGGGCGGCTCTGATACATGCCGGGACCAGGTACTTCACCCGGCGGCTGGCACAGCCATAGCCTCACGGTATGGACAAGATCGACATCGATACCTCTGGTCTCCAACTTCTCGGACAAACGACTCGCGAGGCGGTGGACCATGTGGAGTGCTTCGCAGCTCCCGCCAACGTGACGATCGTGCGGTTTACCTCCGATGAGCTGGTGTCGATCTGCCCGGTGACCAAGCAGCCCGACCTCGCCAACGTCGTCATCGAGTACGTCCCGGAGCAGTTCTGCGTCGAGTCGAAATCGTTGAAGTTGTATCTGTGGGGATTCCGCGACCGAGCCGTGTTCGCCGAGGCGCTCGCCGCCGAGATCGCCGCAGAGTTCATGACGACGGCCAAGCCAAAACGGGTCACCGTCACCTTGACCCAACGCCCCCGCGGCGGCATTGAAGTTCAAGCGGTCGCCGAACTCAAACGCTGAGCGTCCCCACCCGCATCACGAAGATCCCCGCCCGCGGTGGGGCCGGACCCTACGCTTGAGTGCGCTGTGTTGTTTGTCGCCACCGAGTTTGCTTGGTTCTTCCTGATCATCCTGCCGATTGCCTGGCTCGCGCGCCCCCACATCGGGGCGTGGAAAGTGGCGATGATCGGTGCCGGTCTGTTCTTTTATGGCTGGTGGCGGCACAACGGTCCGAACGGCACCGCCTCGATCTGGGACCGCGACAACGACTGGTGGTGGTTCCACACCATCCCCGCCCGATTCTGCGTCTATCTGCTGATCTTCGCCATCGTCAACTGGGCGCTCGCCCGGCTGGCGGCATCAATGCGTACGACAGGTGGCAGCGGGCTCGTGGTCATAGTCGCCTGCGTCGCGGACCTCGGGGCCCTGTTCTATTTCAAGTACGCCGGATGGTTGAGCGGCATCCTCAACGAGAATGCCGGAACCAACTTCGGGCTGAGCCAGATCGTGCTGCCGATCGGGGTGTCATTCATTTCGTTCCAGGCGCTCGGCTATGTGATCGACGTCCATCGCGGCACCCAAGACCCCGTCAGCCTCAGCGATTTCACCTCATACCTGCTCTTCTTCCCCCACATCGTGGCCGGGCCATTGGTGCGGGTCAGTGAGTTCGTCCCCCAGATCCACGAGCCGTTCGACCCCCGCAGGGTCGAGGTTCCCCGAGCCCTACTCCTCATCGCCACCGGGTTCGTCAAGAAGGTGATCATCTCGTCGTTCCTGTTCAAGCAGATCGTCGAGCCAGTATTTGCCAACCCTCAGGCGTACGGAGGGGTGGACAGCCTGTTCGCCACATATGCCTACGCCGCGCAGATCTACTGCGACTTCTCGGGCTACACCGACATCGCCATTGGTCTGGCCCTGCTGCTGGGCATCAGGTTCCCGCAGAACTTCGACAGCCCGTATCGATCGTTGAGCATCCAGGATTTCTGGCGGCGGTGGCACATGACCCTGTCGCGCTGGTTGCGTGACTACCTCTACATAGGGCTCGGCGGCAATCGTCGGGGCGAGGGCCGCACCTACATCAACCTGTTCTTGACGATGCTGATCGGCGGCCTGTGGCACGGGGCGAACACGACGTTCCTCATTTGGGGCGCGTTGCACGGTGCGGCGCTGGCTGCCGAGCGATTCCTCGTCGGCCGGTCACCGTTCTCGATGGGCGCGGCGGGCCCGGTGTTGCGATGGCTGGCGACGTTTCACATCGTGTGCCTCGGATGGATCTTCTTCAACGCAACCAACACCGGAATAGCTATCGACATCATCGGCAACATCGGCGGCCTACTGGTCTTCTCCACGGGCCCGTCGTCGCAGTTCGTCACCCTTGGCTTGCTGTTCGCCATCGCGGTGGTACTGGCGTGGCAGTTCCTTCCCGCCCAGATCGGCGAGCAGTTCACCGCACGATTCGCCATGCTTCCCGCGATCTCGCAAGGAATCGCAGTCGGTATGGTCATGGTGTTCTGCTACTTCTTCGGCAGCGTTGCCGAGTTCATCTACTTCCAGTTCTGATGCTTCCCCCGCCATGACCGTCTCACATACCCCGCTCTCGACCTCGCCCGAAGCCCCGGCGGCGCACGGGATTCTGGCCGCATTCGTGGCGGTTGCGGTGGTGGCGACGGGCAGTCTGCTGGGTCTGCGCGACCGGACGACCGGGGCCGACGAGTCGGCGTTCGACGTGCTCAACGTGCCAACGACCGTCGTGGTCCCAGTCACCACTGGGGCGACGCCGCCGACGGTTGCCACGGTGCCGGGGGCGACTACGCCCGCGACTACGCCGGCTACAACGGCGGCTCCGGCGTCGACGACTACCGTCGCCGATACCAACCGGGTGCCGACGAAGCAGGACCCGCTGCGGCTGTACATCGCCGGCGACTCCGACGCGAACAACATGGGCCCGCCGCTCATGCGCGAGATGGAAAAGACCGGGATTGTCAAATCCGAACTGCACTACAAGGTGTCGTCTGGTCTGACCCGTCCGGATTTCTACAACTGGCCCGAGGCGCTCAAGGCCGACATCGCCAAGATCAATCCGGATGTTGTCGTCGTGACCTTCGGGGGCAATGACGCCCAGGACATCTTGATCAAGGGCCGCAGCTATCCCGTCGACTCGGTCGAGTGGCAAACAGAGTACGGCAGCCGAGTCGGTGCCGTCATGGACTATCTCTCGTCCGACGGGCGCACGTTGATCTGGGTGGGGATTCCCAATGCCGAGAAGGAGAGCTATCGCGCCCGATTGCAGATCTTGGAGCAAGTCACCCGTTCCGAGGCGCTCAAACGACCCAAGGTGAACTACGTACCGGTGTGGGACTACTTCGTCGGACCAAGCGGTGGGTACGCCGCCGCCAAGGTTGACCCGCGCGACGGGCAGGGGAAGCTGGTCCGCAATCAAGACGGCTTCCATCTCAACGTCGCCGGATCAGAAATTCTGGGTGCGTACTATGTCGCTACAGAAGTCCGTAAAGAACTCGAAACCCGCGGGGCAAAGTTGAGCTGACCCGGACAAATCGCTCAATGATTGTCTTGATTTCGTCAAGACACTAGGTTTGCCGTCATCACGTCACGTGTTGCCCGTCCCTATTCCTGTAGTCCACAGGGAAGCTTTGATCCATCCGGCCACATGGTCGCGGCGATGCCGGGTGGGGAGCCAGCGCGAAACCGGCCCTCCAGCACATTGGCGGCAGGAGACGAGCGGGAAATGACAAACGACAGGTGGCGATGGGTGGTCGGGGCGATGATCGTCTTGACGACGACATCGGGGGCAACGGCGGCGTTCGCCACCCCGGGCGGGGTTGGTGGAGCCGGAGACGACGCGATTGTCGCCACGGGGGAGCCACCCGTTCCAATGAGTGGCGTCCCGAGTACAACCGTGGTGATCGTGGCGACGGATGACCCGCCGTTGCCACCCTCAGTGGCCACCGCTCCACCGCCCAACTTGCCGTCGGTGACGAATGTTTCCCCCAGAAACCCTGGCAGCGTGATTCTCCCGGAAACCGGCCCGCAAGCGCAGCGTGGGTTGATCGCGATCGCAACCCTCTTGCTCGGCGGGGGCGTGGGACTGCAGCAGGTCGCCGGTCGCCGACGGTTGACGCCGGTGCCGCTGCGCGCCCGCCGCATTCGGTAGTCAATTGATAGGCCATTCGGCCCGAGCCGAACGGACCGTGCCGAACGGACCAAAGGCGTCACATTGCGCGAACCGTCAGACGATCTTCACCATTTCGTCATCATCTTCCGGTGTCATGTATCTCAGGCAACGGGCGTAGCTGATTCACAGAAACGACCACGGGAGTACGAGCGACATGACCATCAACCGCACCAACATGATCAAGGGATCCAAGCCGTCGGTCTTCCGTCGGACAGTGGGCACCGCTGCGGTCATCGGGGCTTTGGTGTTTCTCGGATTCAGTCCTGCGGCTTTCGCTCAGACCGGCTATCCCGAGGCAGGCCCGATCGGCGAAAGCCCGGCGAGCGAGCCGACCCCGGTCGATGTTGTCGATCTCGTCGGCGAAGCGGTAATGCCCGACACCAACGGTGGCCTCAGCCAGGCGACCCCACAGGTCGTCGATCCGGTCGTCGTCGCCGCGCCGTCGTCGCCGTCGCCGTCGCCGTCGCCAGCAATGCTACCTGCTACCGGTTCTGGCCTGCTCGTCGTTGAGGCAATGGCCGCCACCGCCCTCGTTGGGCTCGGTCTCATGGTTCGTCGTACGGCCGCCTGATCGCAAACGAACGATCCGGTTCCCGACTTCGTCAGTCGTCGGAGTCGGCTTCGGTTTCGCTCGGCAGGAATTCGAGCCCGAGGTCGCCGAGTTTGACGAGCAGTGAGGCAATCCAGCCTCCCAAGCTGCCGAAGTGCTCGTCGAGCAGCTTGCTGGCTCCGTCGGCCAACGTCTCCTCGGCGAGTTCGTACAAACCCTCGTAGGTGATCTCGATGGCAAACTCCGGTGCAAGGGTGTCGTCATCGAGATAGGTCACCTCGACCGTCGCCCCCGCCCGCTCCATACGCTCATTGCCGATCGGCGGGCTGCTTGACGGCAAGAGTTTTTGGAATGTCGCCGGGTCCGGGGTGGCGACAAGTCGCTGCACGCGAAAGACGATTTCCATCTCGATGACGGCCGGCTCTTCGAGCACTTCATCGACGTACCAGCGGCGGTACGCAGTTTGACTCCACGTCGGCCAATCGAAGGTGATGTGAGCGACAACGCGGGGCGGTTGACCCTCACCGGGAAGGCCATAGCTGGTCTCCCAGGTGACGTCGCCGAGCAGCATGTCGAACTGGAAATGCTCCTCGAATGCCTGGCGTTCGAGGAATGCCCCCTCGAACGCTTCGCGCAACGCGCTGATGGCATCGGTGAAGACGTGATCGAGCACGCCCCGACGCTACCGGGCGGCACCGACTCCGCTCAGATCGGTCGGAATCGGCCTGAGCACGGGCATCGCCACCGAGCGGCAACCGTGGGTTACCGCGTACGTTCGTAGGTGGCGAGTCGCATTCCGTCAAGCGTTGCCCGGTGGCGAGGGCCCTCATCACCAGCGTTCCCGTTCTCGTAGCCGATATCGCCATGCCACATCAACACCGGCTGATCACCGGCCTTGCCAGGTCGGGTGACGAATCGCTCCAACCCGAGAACTGGTCCGGCCGCCAACGCCTCGGACACCGACGTGCGCTGGGCCAACTGGTGCAAGGTGACGAAGGTTGGCGGGGCGAGCCCGAGCCCGCGGGTGAGCGCATCGGCCGGCACGAACCACTCCGAGCCCACGATCTCGTGGTCGTCGATGACCACCGGATCACCGGTCCAGCGGGCGATGAAGAACCAGGTCAGGAATCGTTTCGGTTGCTGGGTCGGTGGTGACCAATGGGACCAGGCGACGAGGTCGTTGGCGACGACGCTCAGTCCGACCTCCTCCGCGGCCTCGCGGACTGCGGCCGAACGGGCCTGGCTGATTTCGTCGTCCCCCGCATCGGCGGCATCGACACGTCCGCCGGGGAACACCCACAGGCCCGGGAAGGCTCCGACCTCGCTGCGCTTGAGCAGGAGCACCTCAATGGAACCATCGGTGCGCGCCTCACCGTCGCGCACGATCACGACAGTTGCCGCGTGCCGTGCCGTCGCCGCCACCTCGGGATCGAGTGCGGGGTTGGACATGGCGGCGCGTTGCTGGTCGGACACATCTGCGATGGTAGGGAGATGAACCACGCGATTACCCCATCGTCGGTCGCGGCGCCGGCAGCAAACTACGAACTCGCCATCGTCTCGTCGGCCGGATCACGCCTGATCCACACCTCGGGCATCGTCGGTACCCGACCCGACGGCTCGATCTCCGATGACATCGGCGAGCAGGCCGCCGAGATGTGGCGAACCATCGGGGCGATTCTGCGCGAGGCGGGGTTCGTGGTCGGCGACATCGTCTCGTATCACACGTATGCGGTGGTTGGGCACGATCTGTCGGCGGTGATGAGCGCCCGCGACGCCTTCTTCGACGGGCACCGGGCCGCTTCGACGCTGATTCCGGTCCCGGCGTTGGCCCGGCCCCAGTGGTTGGTCGAAGCCGCCGTGATCGCCGCGGGCTGATCGTCGGTCCGCGGGCCGGGCATTCGTCGCGTCCGAGGTTGGGGCCGCATGGCAGACTCGAAGGATGTCCCTGGTTCTTGTCGATATTGCCGATCGCGTCGCCACCCTGACGCTCAACAACTCCGCCGAGCGCAACACGCTGACGGCACCGATGGTGGCCGAGATCATCGCCGCAATGGAGGAGATCGAGGCCGATGACGGGGTCGGCGCCGTGGTCGTCACCGGGGCGGCCCCAGCGTTCTGTGCGGGTGCCAACCTTGGCAACCTGGCCGAGGCCGACGGCGAGAGCCTGGGAACGATCTACGAGGGCTTCCTGCGTATAGCCCGCAGCCCGCTGCCGACGTTGGCGGCGGTCAATGGTGCCGCGGTCGGCGCGGGAATGAACCTTGCTTTGGGCTGCGATGTGCGGATTGCCGGCGAGCGGGCGAAGTTCGACACCCGGTTCCTGCAGATTGGCCTGCACCCCGGCGGCGGGCACACCTGGATGTTCCGGCGGATCGCCGGGCCGCAGGCGACGATGGCCGCCGTGATCTTCGGCGATGTGCTTGACGGGCGCGAAGCCGAGAGGGTGGGGCTTGCCCACCGGTGCGTGCCCGACGGCCAACTGCTGGTGGTGGCGCACGAAATGGCGGCCCGGGCCGCCTCGGCACCGCGGGAGTTGTCGATCGTGACGAAGCAGACGATTCGTGACATGGCCGACGTGACGACGCACCCCGAAGCCGTCGCCCGGGAGTTGGAGCCGCAGCTGTGGTCGACCCGCAAGCCGTGGTTCGCAGAGCGCATTGGGGCACTGCAGGCCAAGATCTCCTCGAAGAAGAGCTGACGGGTGAGCGCGGTTCGGGAACTCGCCGACGCCTATCTCGGCGAGTTGATCGTGCTCGATCCGACGTTGGCAACCCGACTGGGCCTTCCCGGTCACGACCATCGGCTGCCCGACTTCTCGCCCGACGGTGCCGCTGAGCAGGCGGAACTCGCCCGCCGGACGCTCATTGCACTTGGGAGCGTGCCGGCCACCGGTGACGATTCGGCTGACGGGCGGTGTCGTCGGTTGTTGAACGATCGCCTCGGAGTGACGATCTCGTCCTACGAAGCACACGAGCATCTTCGCCCGCTGAGAGTCATCGGTTCGCCGGTCGAGGCAATCCGGGCGGTGTTCGACCAGATGCCCACCTCGACCGACGACGACTGGGCAACCATCGCCGAGCGGGTCGAGGCCGTCCCCGCGGCGTACGCATCGTTACAGCGTGCGCTGGAGTCCGGCGTCGCCGCGGGGTTGACCGCTGCGCCGCGTCAGGCCGCTGCCTGCTCGGGGATGTTGGCGACATGGGCCGGTGGGCGGGGCGTGCAGCCCTGGTTTCGCACATTGGCCGAGCGAGCCCCATTGTCGATCGCCGCCAGGCTGGCCGTCGCGGCCAATCGTGCCGCGGCATCGATGGGGGAGTTGGCGGATTGGTTGGCCGGCCCGTACTTGACCGCCGCCGCATCCACCTCCGATGGCGTCGGCCGGGAGCGATACGCGCTCGGCGTCAGGCGATTCCTCGGCAGCGATCTTGACGTCGATGAGGCGTCCCAGTGGGCGTGGGCTCAGTTGCAGGCGATCGAGACCGAGATGACCGCGATCGGTCGATCGTTGTATCCCGGCGAGTCCTCCCGGTCGGTGAGCGAGTTGCTCGATCGTGACTCCGCCGCGGTTCACGGCGAGGCCGAGCTGCAACGGTGGCTCCAGCGGTTAATGGACGAGACCGTTGAATCGCTCCAAGGCAGCCACTTCGATCTGGCCCCTGAGATCAATCGCATCGAAGCAATGATCGCACCGCGGGGCGCAGCCGCCGCCCAGTACTACACGGCGCCATCGGCCGACTTCCGGCGTCCGGGGCGGACTTGGTACCCGACGCTCGGTCGAGACCGGTTTCCGCTGTGGAGTGAGTATTCGACGTGCTTCCACGAGGGGGTCCCGGGCCACCACATGCAGATCGCCCAGTGGATCTACGAGGCACCCCGGCTCTCGCGGTTCCAGGCCGCGTTCGTGGTCAGCGGCAATATCGAAGGCTGGGCGCTGTACGCCGAGCGGTTGATGGACGAGCTGGGTTTTCTCGATGATCCGGCCCACCGATTTGGGTATCTGGTTGCCCAGCAGTTGCGGGCCGCCCGGGTCATCGTTGACATCGGAATGCATCTGTCGCTGTCGATCCCGCTCGGCCAGCCGTTTCATCCGGGCGAGCGGTGGACGGCCGATCTCGGGCGGGCGTTCCTCGCTGACCACGCGCTCAAGGACGCCACGTTCATGGACAGTGAGTGGGTGCGCTATCTCGGTTGGCCAGGCCAAGCGATCAGCTACAAACTCGGCGAGCGGGTGTGGCTGGCCGGCCGGCAGGACGCTGAGCGACGAGCAGCGCAGGCCGGTCGATCGTTCGACCTCAAGGCCTGGCACATGGCAGCATTGTCGATGGGCTCCGTCGGCCTTGACGATCTCGCCGCCGAGTTGCCGACGCTGCTCGACCAAAATTCTCGACAAGGAGTGGGCATCCGGTCTCTGGACGGGAAAACGAAGCCTTGAGGTCGACGTCGGGATTGGTGCTTCCCTTTCTCTTCCCAGTCATGTACGGTGCGTCTAAGGGGAGTTCTGACCAGTCAACCGGCGTGAACGGGAGGCAAGGATGAGCAACAGGCACCGCAACCAAGAGGTCGTGCCGGCATCGCGTGCCGAGCTGCGAGCACATGCTCGTGGGGAACGGCATCGAATCAGCACGGAGCTGCATACGGTGGCGACATTGGTGGCATCGGGGGGGTTAGAGCCCGATGACGCCGACGAACCAGGTGCAGCATGGAAACCGGAGCATCATCACGATGCCGACAAGGCCAAGGCCAAGTTGGCGTCGAGTACGCGTCGGTTGCGGCACTGGAAGTTGAAGTCCTGGAAGCGGCGTTCGGCCGAGCGTCAGGCCAAGGCCCAGGCGCTGAAGCTGCTGACAGATCAAGCCTGAGGATTTGCCGATCTGAATTGGGGGTCATGCATGGTGGCCGGTCTGGTCGATGGGGTCGCCCGTCGGCCAGACCAGTCGGCTCACCTACGGTGCTTGCCCCTCGGATTCGGGCGTCGGCGCCACCCATTGCCTCACGAGGTCGTCGCGGCGAGCAGCCCACTCCTCAACGGTCATGGCATACCGGATGTGGTCTTCCCACTCACCGGCGATCTCGAGGAACCGAAGAGCCACGCCCTCCTCCCGGACCATCAGCTTCTCGACCACCCGTCGGCTGTTGTGATTGCGCGGCACAATGCAGATCTCGATGCGATGGAGCCGCAGGTCTTCGAAACCGTGACGCAGGGCGATCACCACGCCCTCGGGGATGTAGCCGTGACCGGCCCGTCGCTCGTCGATCCAGTATCCGAGCGTCGCCGTCTGGGCTGCACCTCGCTGCACGTTGTTCAAGTTGATTTCGCCGGAGATGGTTCCGTTGACGAACACTCCGAAGCTGTGGGCTTGGCCGTATTGGCGTTCTTTGTCGCGGCTGGAGCACCGTGCGAGAAACGCCTCGCGATGACGGGCCGGGTCGGGCGCTCCGGGTGCTCGTAACGGCTCCCACCGGGTGAGCCACTCCTCATTTGCGCGGCGAACCTCGCCCCATGCGGCAAAGTCGGGACCGACGAGTGGTCGCAACATGACCCGACGGCCGTAGAGCCGCAGACCGCCGCCTGTTCCGGCCGCGGGGTGCTGGGAGCGTGGGAACTGGGTCACTCCGCCGCTCCCGAGGAAGCGGTGGTCCGTAGTGTCTCACGTGCGAGTCCGTGGGCCAGCCCGCGGGTCGACACGGTGATTTCATCGAGTTGTAGCCGCCGCATGATCGCCACGAGCGCGCAACAGCCACCGACGATCACCTCGACCCGCTCGGCGGGTAGACCCGGGTTGTGGGCGCGGTCGATGCTCGATTCGGTGGCCAGTGTGCGAAACACATCCTCGGCGGCCGAACGGGTGAGCCGGAACCCATCGACGACGCCTTCGTCCCAGGTGATCAGCCCGATCTCGACGGCGGCGACGGTGACGATCGTGCCGGCGACTCCGACCCAGTGGTCGACGTCGGCAACCTGCGGTACTTCGCGTGCGACATCATCGGTGTGGTCGAAGGCGAGGCCGATTGCGTTGGTCAATTCCGCTGGCAAAGGCGGATCGTGGTGGAGTTCCGCTGCGGTCAGCCGAGCCGAGCCGAACGGCATCGATCGCATCATCTCGGGCTGGTCCGGGGCCGATCCGATGGCGATCTCAGTGCTCCCGCCGCCGATATCGATGAGACCCCGCAACGGGCCGGTGGTCAGGCCGTCCATGCGGTCGAACGCACCCCGCCACGACAACCGTGCCTCCGTCGCGGCATCGATCACGGTGCCGGGCACACCGAGACACTCGGTGATCGCGGCGTGCAGCGCCGCAACGTTCGACGCTCGCCGTCCGGCTTCCGTGATCGTGGCGACGATTGTGATCGCTTCATGACGATCGGCGACGAGGCGCCCGTCCCGTAGCGCCGCAGCGACCCGCTCGATCGCCTCGGGGGTCAGCGCTCCCGTGGCATCGAGCCCACGAGACAGCGCACTGATCGCGACTCGATGATCGAGAACGACTCCGTCGGGGGACATCACCACCATGGTCACGGTGTGGCTACCGATGTCGAAGGCGGCGACGGTCACTCGTCGGCTCCCCGGGCGTCTGCAACAGCAGGTTCGCCAGCAGCAGCGACGGCATCAATATGGGCCTGAACCCACGCACCCACCGGATCATCGCCTCCGGCCAGAAACCAGGCATAGTGGGCGTGGAGACACTTCACTCCGACGCGGGTCCCGGCGACGCCACCTGACGGCCGGGGCCCGACGTGGTTCGCAGGCAATGCTGTGTCGCGTTCGGCCGCGTATCGGGCATGCGCCTCGGCAATGCGATCGAGCCCGATCTCGGCCTCGGCCCGGTTGACGCCACCGTCGGATTCGAGCTGCCCGACCGCGGTGTGCAGTTCGCGGCCCACCAGCCAGTAGCGCGTGGGCATCGGGGTTCCATCGGGCAGGAGGGGAGCGTTGCGGATGACTACGGGCACCCCGGAGTCGTCGCGCACGACGACGTCAAACTCGGCCGCTGGCCGACGGCCGAGCAGCTGTGTGACCTGGGCCCGATCGTCCATTTGCCGCCCGGCTACTCGCGCTCAGCCCTTGCGGCGGCGAAGCAGCAGGAAAACGAGCAGGAGAACAGCCGCGATCGGGGCGAGGCGCTTGAGCATCGGTGCGCCGGCGGTCTCGAGCAGGTCGATCGGCTCGGCGGGCCTGCTTTCGATCTTGCGGACCTTCGGCTCCTGAGGGGTGGCGGCTGGGGGAATCTCGGCGGCCGGACCAACTGGCGGCGCCAATTCTTCGACGACAGATTCAGCCGCCGGTGCCCCTGCCACGGCGCCCTCTGCCATGGCGCCCTCGGCCTCGGCGGCCGGTGCGTCGGCGCTGCCCTGGCTGAGGACCTGTGTTTCCAGGTTGGTGACGAACTGCTTGAGCAGCTTGTCGCTGACGTCGGCCATGGCGCCCCGACCGAACTGGGCGACCTTGCCG
>JANNNL010000589.1:0-4490 GCA_031398525.1 Actinomycetes bacterium
TGCGAGGGCCACCTCGCCGCCATCGGCATCGACGCGCCCCTGATGGTCGTGCGCGGCGACGGCGCCCTCGTCGCCGCATCCGTCGCGCGCGAAAAGCCCATTGAGACGATCCTCTCCGGCCCCGCCGCCTCGCTGGTCGGCGCCGCCCATCTCACCGGGCTCGCCGAAGCTGTCATCGCCGACATAGGCGGCACGACCACCGACATTGCCGTGATGCGCAACGGGCGCGCGGTGATCTCGACCGATGGTGCCACCGTCGGCGGACACCGCACGATGGTGACGGCCGTCGAGATGCATACCATCGGGCTCGGCGGCGACAGCGAGTTGCACCGCGACCAACGCAAGCCCGGCGCGGCGCTGCGCATCGGTCCTCGTCGGGTGATTCCGCTCAGCCTGTTGGCGCTCACCTCGTCAGACACGGTCAACACAATGCTCGACCGCCAACTCCTCGACATCAGCCCGCCCGAGTCGGCCGGGCTGATGATCGTCCCGATGGCGGCCCTGGCGACGATCGTGCCAACCTCGCGAACCGAGGTCGATCTGCTCGCCGCGCTCGCTGACGGGCCGGTGGCGGTCGCCGACCTCCCGTCAGCATCGGTGAAACCCGCGCTCCTCGACCGGTTCGTCCGGCACGGCGCCATTCGGCTCGCGGCGTTCACCCCGACTGATGCCTGCCACGTGCTCGGGCTTCACAACCATTTCGACACCGAGGTCGCCGTGAAGGCCGCCGAGTTGTTCTCCCGCCATCGCGACGCTAGTGGCGCGCCGATCACCACCGGTGGCGCAGCGATCGCCCGGTTCGTTGTCGACCTCGTCGTGCGTCGTTCCGCCGAGGCGGTGTTGGCCGCCGCCTTGGTCACTGATGGCCTCGCCGCCGAGCTGGCAACCGCGGCGTTGGCCCAGCGCTCGTTGGATCGCACGCTGACGACGGTCAAAGCCGGCATCGGGCTGACGTCGCCCCTGGTCGGACTCGGAGCCTCGGCATCGACCTACTACCCGGCAGTCGCCGAACTGTTGCGCACCGACTCGGTGATTCCCGTCAACGCCGATGTCGCCAACGCGGTCGGCGCAGTCGTGGGGCGGATCACGATCACCCGAACCGTTGCGGTGACCTCGCCGAGCCAGGGCCAATTCATCGCCCACACCGATGCTCCCAGCCTGCATCTCTCATCGGTCGATGCTCGCTCGGCCGCTGAACTCGCCGCCCGCCGGGCGCTCGATGGCGACATGCGGGCCGCCGGGGCGGGGGAGTACGAGACCACAGTGACCTGGGACGAGCAGACCGTGGATCTGAGCGGCTTGGTCATCTTCGTCTCGGGAACCCTGACCATCACCGGCTCGGGACGACCGCGTCTTGAGCATCACTGAGCGTTCGCGCTCCATCCCGATAGGGTTCGCTTCCATCATTCTTGGTTGGGACGCCTCGTTTGGGCAGATGACACCATCTGCGCTGCAGGCCCGTCGCCTCCGCTGAGCTGAGCGCTTGGAGCGTTGCCCATGTCCCACCCCACGTCTCCCGCCGCCGTTGCGGCCGCTGCTTCGGACGTTGCCGAGGCACCCGCTGGTCGCCAATGCGGCCGCTGCCGGGGCTGGTTCGACGCCGACCCGCTGATCGAGGCCGGAGCCCACCTCGACTGGTGGGCCTGCGCGCCGTGCCACGTCAAGTTATTCGGTCCGAGCAACTGAGCTCACCGATCTATCGTTCCATCGACGTCTGAAGTCCCCGAAGGAGAATCATCATGGCGAACAAAACACCACAGAAGGCCGCCGCCAAAAAGGTCGGCAAGTCGCTCAAGGAAAAGCGCGACGTCAAGAAGGACAAGAAGTCCAACAAGCCCCTCAACGGCTGACCGACGATCGTCCTGCGCCTCAGTCGGCGAACGTCACCACACTGAGGTTGTGGATAGTCGCCCACGAAGCCGCTACCGGGTCGGTCGTGACGAAGTGGTCAGCTTCGAGATGAGCGGCGACTGCCACATGCAGGGCGACCAAGGGCGGCGCTCCGAGCCACGCTAGATCGATCGCGGCTTGGAAACCCTGGGGGTCGCCCTCCACTACTGAGAGGGAGTGGAGAGTCCACACCCATGCAACCCTGTCGAGGTGCCGACCGATCACTGACGGAACTTCGAGATTGACGATCGAATGGGCGCACATGGCGTCGATAGAGCGCCATACGTCGGCGATTCGTTGCCCTATCTGACCTGGAGTGAGCATCGCTGCGAGTGCAGAAGCATCGATGTACCCGACGGTCATTCGCCGGTCGCGTCCCAAGCTGCGAGGCTCGCGGCCCGGATTTCCAGCGGGTCACGCGCATGAACCGGCGGGCGAATTGCACCGCGGGCCACAAGCTCCGCATACCTCGTCGGTCGGTCGACAGGAACCATCCGGAACATCGGGACCCCTGCCTCGGTCACGACGACTTCGTGACCGGCGCGTACTCGGTCCAGTGCGTGGCCCGGGGTGCGGCGAAGCTCGGTCAGCGTGATCTGCATAGTTAGAGCATAGTACGTATACACAGGGAGACTTGACTGCGCACTCCCTACGGTTCGGCAGGTGACGCCGCAGGCGTGAGCCAGGCGGCATGAAGTTGGGCTTGTACTCGGGCCGGAAGTGTTCGCTGAGCGGTCACAACTCGCCCGAGAACCCGACTTCAACATCTAGCGCAGCACCGGTCGCCAGGACGGGCTGGCGAAGCCGAATCCAGCGGACTCCAGCGCGGTCGCAACTTGGAACGCTCCCAGGTCGTCGTAGGTGCGCCCGACGACTTGCACGCCGGTGGGAACGCCGTTGGCGGCGACGCCCGAGGGCACCGAGAGGACCGGGCAGCGGCTGAACAGGTTGAACGGCAACGTCATCATCGCTTGGATGTGGTGGTCGACGCGACCGTCGCCGATCGGCACGCCACCTGCAAGGTACGGCTCCCCGGCGAGTAGTCCGTCGCTGGCGATGGTCGGGCAGAGCACCGCGTCGTAGGTTTCGAACAGGCGTCCGAGCGGCTCCCACAGTTGACCCTCTAACTCCATGCCCTCGTAGAAGCCACGCGTCGACACCATCGTTGAGGCGAACGCCCGGGTGTAGTCGCAGAGCAGGTCGCCGTGTTCAGCTTCGACGTGGGCAATGCCCGCGCCCATGATCGTGGCGAAGTGGGCGCGGGCTGCGATCCAGATCTGCTCGATGGTCCACGGCAAGGTCACCTCCTCGACGATGGCCCCGGCGTCGGCCAACGCACCCGCGGCAGCACGGGTATTGCGCGACACGGCCCCATCGAGCGGCCAATCGCCGAGATTCAGGCACAGGGCGATCCGGCGTCCGACCACACCGTCGAACAAGGGTGGGATGACCGGCGGGAACCGCAACGAGGCCGCATCCCGCCAGTGTGGGCCGGCGATCGCGTTCTCGATCAGGGCGCAGTCGGCAACGGTGCGGGCCATGGGACCGTCGTGGCAGTACTGGTCGAGGTTGTACGGCGGCAGGGCCGCGATCCGCCCGAATGGCGGCTTGAATCCGACCACCCCGCAGAACGACGCCGGGATGCGGATCGACCCACCAATGTCTGATCCGGTCGCCAGTGGTGCGTACCCGGCGGCCAGCGCGGCCCCCGAGCCACCCGATGATCCGCCGGGCGTGTAGTCGAGATTCCACGGGTTGCGGGTCGTCCCCCATAGCCGCGAGTGGCAGAAGCCGGCGCAACAGAACTCCGGGGTTGTCGTGCGGATGTGGATGATCCCGCCCGCGCCCTGGATTCGTTCGATGATCGGATGGTCGACGGTGGCTACCTCATCGGCCAACGTCAGCGACCCCTGCGTCCACGACCGCCCGGCCATCGGGTGCTCCTCTTTGGCCGCGACCAACAAGCCCTCCAACGGCCGAGGGTCGGCCCCGTGCCCGAGGTAGCGCTGCTCGGCCGCCCGGGCCTCGGCGAGTGCCTCGTCGTAGCGACGGTCGGCCACCGCATTGATCTGCGGTTCGTGCGCCTCGATCCGCTCGATCAGGGCGGTGAGCAACTCGACCGGGGACAGCGATCGAGCGCGGAACAGGGCCAGCGTCGATGTGGCGGACAGGTAAGCAAGTTCGTCGTACACGGTCCAAGTCTGGCTGTCGGCCCGCGGACGGGCGAGTATTATTCCTTGGGCTTCTTCGCCCGGGACGGTGCGACGCGGGTCGGCTCGCCCTCCATCTTGGGGTATACGGGGGGCCACGGGGCGTCGAGCAGACCGTCGGCCTGATCGCGCCACACCATCTCCAGCAACGGTTCCAACGGTTGGGGATCGTCGTCGATGTCACCCCACGGATCGCCGTTCGCCGCCACCCGGGCGGGCACGACGTCGATGGTCAATTCGTTCGGATCAATCGTCGCTAACTCATTCCACTCGAACGGGGTCGAGACCGGAGCGTGATCCCGTGCGCGCACCGACCACGGCGAGAACACGGTCTTGTGTGGAGCGTTCTGGTTGAAGTCGATGAAGATCCGCTCCCCGCGTTCCTCCTTC
>JANNNL010000639.1:0-3004 GCA_031398525.1 Actinomycetes bacterium
GATTGCCCGAACCTCCTCGAACGGGTCGACGATTGCGTGGGAGTCGGTGCCGATCGTCATCGGAATGCCCGAGGAGCGGAACGCGGCGGTTGGCCCGATGCCGTCGGCTAGGTCGCGTTCGGTCGTCGGGCAGATGCACACCGTTGACCCCGTCGCGGCATATCGCTCGACATCCGTCGGCGTGAGATGGGTCGCATGGATTGCCGTGAACCGCCCGCCGAGTGCACCGCGATCGGCCAGTAGTTCCGTCGGGGAGCGCCCATAGACGGCCAGGCATTGCTCGTTCTCGGCTGGCTGCTCGCTGACGTGGGCGTGGATCGAAGTACCGGCATGGGTTGCCCATTCGGCGACTGCGGTCATCGCCGAAGGGTCGACAGAGCGAACGGAATGGATCGCAGCGCCAAACCGAGTGACGGGAGATTCGAGGCGGAATGCGTCGACCCGCTCGACCCACCCGTCGAAAGTGCCATCGCTGAATCGGCGCTGGATCGGGTTCAACTCGGCGTCGGGACCGACTCCGGAGCGCAGGTAGCAGGTGTCGAGCAACGTGAGCCGGATGCCCGCCGTTGCGGCCGCTTCGGCAAGTGCGCAGCTCATCTCGTTCGAGTCGTCGTACGGCACCCCCTCGCGGCCGTGGTGCAGGTAGTGAAATTCGCCGACGGTGGTGAATCCGGCGAGGGCCATCTCGGCATAGGCGGCGGTCGCCAATGCCCGGTAGGAGTCGGGATCGAGACGTTCGGCCAGGTCATACATGGTGTCTCGCCACGACCAGAAGGTGCCGGTTCCCCCATGCGTGCGGCCCCGCAACCCGCGGTGAAAGGCATGGCTGTGGCCATTGACCAATCCGGGAATCGTCAAACCGACCAGGCGGATGTCACCTGGCGCCGGCTTCGTCGCGGTCGCTACGTGCGTGATCCGGTCTCCGTCGACGGCGACCGTCACTCCTTCGACGACGTGCCCATCGAGTGATCCGAGCCAGGCCAACTCGCACCAGTACATCGCGATCACGCGGACCTCACGAACCGACCCGGTTGACGAACTCGGTGATCCGCTCGACGAAGTCGGCGCGGTGGAAGCGCTCGAACTGCTCCCACGTCGTGAACGTCGTCGGGTCGCTGACCCGGTCGAGGAAGAGCACGCCGTCGAGGTGGTCGAGCTCGTGTTGGAAGGTGCCGGCCGTGAGCCCGCGCTTGGTTTCTTCGTGACGTTGACCGAAGCGATCGAGATACCGAACCCGGATATTCACGTAGCGCATCACGTTGCCGCGCAGATTCGGTACCGACAGGCAGCCTTCGTTGATCTCGACCATCTCATCGTCGAGTGGCTCGATGATCGGGTTGACCACGACGGTCAGCGGAATCCTTGGCTTGTACGGATAGCGCGGATTGCCATTGACTTCGATCGTGGCGATGCGCACCGTCTCGCCGATCTGGTTGGCGGCGATACCCGCCCCATTGGCCGCGTGCATCGTGTCGATCAGGTCGTCGATGACCTGCTGCATCTCGCCCGACGCAAGCTCGTCTGGGGTCACCGTTCGGGCCGGAACCCGCAGGGTCGGATGCCCAACGGTCAGCACTTCGCGAACGGCCACGGTCAACTCTCCCGCATTGGAATTCGTACGCCGCGCTCGGCGGCGACGTCGATGGCCCGCTCGTAGCCCGCGTCGGCATGGCGGATGACACCCATGCCCGGGTCGGCGACAAGCACTCGGCTGAGCTTCTCGGCGGCCATCTCGGTGCCGTCGGCAACGACCACCATCCCGGCGTGAATCGAGCGGCCGATGCCAACTCCACCGCCGTGGTGGATGCTCACCCAGGTCGCCCCACTTGAGGTGTTGACCAGGGCATTCAGCAGCGGCCAGTCGGCGATCGCATCCGATCCGTCGAGCATCGACTCGGTCTCACGGTATGGCGAGGCGACAGAACCCGAGTCGAGATGATCGCGGCCTATCACGATCGGAGCGGAGACCTCACCGGTGCGAACCATCTCGTTGAACCGCAGGCCGAGCCGATGCCGTTCGCCGTAGCCAAGCCAGCAAATCCGCGCCGGGAGACCCTGGAACGCGACCCGTTCGCCGGCCAGCTTGATCCAGCGGTGCAGGCCTTCGTCATCGGGGAACTCTTCGAGCACGGCCCGATCGGTCGCCGCGATATCGGCTGGGTCGCCGCTCAACGCGACCCAGCGGAACGGCCCTTTGCCCTCGCAGAACAACGGGCGGATATACGCGGGCAGGAAGCCGGGGTACTCGAAAGCCTCTGCGTAGCCACCGAGTTTTGCCTCGGTGCGCAGGCTGTTGCCATAGTCGAAAACCTCGGCCCCGGCGTGCATGAAGCCGACCATCGCCCGGCAGTGCGTCGCCATGCTGACTCGGGCGCGACGGATGAGTTCCTGCGGATCGGTGCGACCCAACTCCGCGGTGGCTTCGGGCGTCAGGTCGGCCGGCACGTAGCTGAGCGGATCGTGGGCGCTGGTCTGGTCGGTGACGATGTCGGCCGGGAAGTCCATCTCCAACAATTGGGGAACAAGGACTGCGGCGTTGCCGACCACACCGACGGACAACGGCCGCTTGTCGTCACGGGCCTTCGTGCAACGAGCGACGGCGTCCTCCAACGAATCGGCAACCTCGTCGAGGTAACGGGTCTCGACCCGTCGCCCGACGCGCCACGCATCCACATCGATGCACAGCGCCACGCCATCATTCATCGTCACTGCCAATGGCTGCGCGCCGCCCATTCCACCGAGCCCGGCTGTCAGCGTGATGGTGCCGGCGAGTGTCCCGTTGAACTTGCGCCGGGCGATCTCGGCGAAGCACTCGTAGGTGCCTTGCAGAATCCCTTGTGTGCCGATGTAGATCCACGACCCCGCCGTCATCTGCCCGTACATCGTCAAACCGAGCGCCTCGAGGCGGCGGAACTCGTCCCAGTTCGCCCACTCGGGCACGAGGTTCGAGTTCGCGATCAGCACCCGCGGCGCCCACTCGTGCGTGCGCACGACGCCGACGGGC
>JANNNL010000646.1:0-2729 GCA_031398525.1 Actinomycetes bacterium
CCATCGCCCCATGGCGTCGGAGCCCAACTCGAATCGGAGGGGCTCGCCATCCAACGCCACCCGGCCATACGCGGCGATCCATTCGTACTCGAGATCAGGCACCAGTTCGAGGGCGGTCTTGCCGACGGGTTGGGGTAGACCGGTCATCTCCTCGAACTGCGGATTGGCCTCTATGAACCGGTAGTCGATCGGCGAACCGGATTCGTCGACGATCATCTCGCAGAGGCAATAGCCCTCGTCGATCGAATTGAACAATGCACGCAGCCGCCCCTCACTGGTTCGCAACGATTCCTCGGCCTCGGCCGTCGTCGTCACGTCGCTCACCACCATCGCATTACGATCGACCGATACCTTCTCGACGGTCAACGAGACCCACCGCGGACCGCCGCGCGCCGGAAGCTCGCCCCGTAGGCGATGATCTGACACGACGGGCCCCGCCTGGTCGGACTGGGAGCGCACGAGCTGGCGGAGTTCGGGCCACCACGTCGCCAGAGAATCGTAGATGTTGGCGAAGTTCAACACCCCGAGTCCGGTCGCGAGCAGATTGACCGCCGCAGGATTGATCTGCTCGACGGCACCGTCGTCGTCGAACGCAATGAGTCCGATAGGGCACACGTACACGAACTGCAACAGTGACTGCAGCTCGTCGGACGGGAGCCCGCCGAGGCCGCTCGTCCCGACGCTCACCGGCTCGTCACTGCCAGATACTGGCGCGCCGACCCGGCCCGAGCCAACATTCGCAACCGCACCGGAGTTGGTGCCATCCTCAGCGTGAAGACAAAGTCGATGGTGTCGTCGAGATCGGGCTCATCGAGATATCGCTGCGCAATGAGGTAGTTGTTCGTACACGGTCCAACCGATGCGAAGAAGTTGCGGCCCAGTACTTGCTGCTGGGACAGGCCGGCCCGCTGCGACTCGTACGCGTTGTACCAGACCACCTCGCCAACCCTGTCCATCGCAATGAGGCCGAACGAGAGATCGTCCAACGACGAGGTCGGTGCGAGCTCGAGTGCCTCCAACAGATCGGGAGCGTCGAAGACCGCGTTGGTCAAATCATGGTGCATCGAGAACCCCTCTTGCGGCGGTGCAAGTTGGCACCGTAGCTGGCCGGAGCTACTGGGCCGAAGCGACCTCGACATGGGCCGATTCGACGATGAGCAGTTCAGCAAGACCGCACAACGTGAGCACACGGCGTACTGCGCCACTTGGCCTGACGATGGCCAGCCCGGGGACCGAGCCAGCCTTGGCCTCGACAACGACCGAGATTCCGCTCGAATCCATGAACGAGCATTGGCTCATGTCGACGATGAGTTCGGGGCCAAGGTCGGCCAACGCCCGAGCCAACTCCGGTGCCGTCGCCATGTCGAGGTCTCCGACAACCGCCAGCCCCACACCATCGTCAACAAGCTCAAACGTGGACATGGGCGGTAGTTTCTCCGATTTTCTGGACGAACTCAAGATCAGACGCTACCTCTCGACGGAGCGATCCGACCCACCGAGCTCAACTTTGAAGCCCCTGGGGCGGCTCGATCCGAATCGGAATGGCCTTGGCCGCGGGGGTCTGGGCGTCCTTCCCGTGGTGACTGAGCGGAATCAGCACGTTGGTCTCGGGGTAGTACGCGGCGGCACAACCGACTGGGGTCGGATACGACACGATTCGATACCCGCGGGCGCGACGTTCGGGACCGGGTAAGGCAGTGATGATGTCGACGACGTCACCGTCTGCGCAGCCGAGCCGGGCGATGTCGGCGGCATTCATCATGATGATGTGACGATCGCCCGTGATCCCCCGGTAGCGGTCGTCATGGCCGTAGATCGTGGTGTTGTACTGGTCGTGCGACCGCAGAGTCTGCAACAACAACTCGCCCGGTCCCGGCGCAGCAGTCGGTGCCGACTCCGCCGACATCACCGACGTCACCGAGAAGTGGGCTCGACCGTCGCTGGTAGGAAACAGCCGTTCGTCACGTGGAGGGTGCGGGAGGCCAAAACCCTCTGGGCGACGAACCCGCTCATTGAACTGGTCGAAACCCGGGATCACCCGGGCCACTCGCTCGCGGATCTCATCGTTGTTACTTCGAAACGACGACCAGGGAACCCGGTGGGCCGTTCCGAACAGGGCGGTGGCCAGGTCACACACGATGGCAACCTCGCTGCGCAGGTCTCCGTCGGGGGGCTGCAGCACCCCTCTCGACGAGTGCACCATGCTCATCGAATCCTCAACCGTGACGAACTGGTCACCGTCTGGTCCACGATCTACGTCGGTCCGCCCGAGCGTCGGCAGGATGAGGGCCGTGTCGCCGCACACCAAGTGGGATCGGTTCAGTTTGGTCGAGATCTGAACGGTCAATTGCGCGCCGAGCAATGCCGGTTCGGTCAGGTCCGTATCCGGCGTGGCGCGAGCAAAGTTTCCACCTAAGCCGACCAGAACTCGGGCATCGCCCCGCGAAAAGGCCCCGACGGCGTCAACGGTGTCCAAGCCGTCGATGCGCGGCATCGACACCGCGAACTCGGCCTCAAGCGCGTCGAGCAGCTCAGGCGCAGGCTGTTCGAAGATGCCCATCGTTCGGTCGCCCTGGACGTTGCTGTGGCCCCGAATTGGGCTCAGGCCGGCTCCCGGGCGGCCGATTTGAACTCCGAGAAGCGCGAGGTTCGTCATCTCCTTTATGGTGTCCATCGCATTGAGGTGCTGGGTGATACCCATCGCCCAGCAGATGATCAACCGCTAGGAT
>JANNNL010000650.1:0-5400 GCA_031398525.1 Actinomycetes bacterium
GAGCATCACCGCCCCCATCGAATTCGGCGGCGACCCGTCACGTACGACCAGCCATCTCAACGCCTCAGCCATCGCGGTTTCCAACGCGGTGGCCGAGAGCCTGGCCGCCATCTGCCCGACCACCGCAGCCGACGACGCACGAGCCGAAGCCGGTCGTGACTGGTGGCCGCTTGCCCTGCACTGGTCGCTGGCCAATCAAGTGCCGGCGCTCCCGGCTGTCGTCTGTTCCCCGCAATCCGCCGACGAGGTCGCCGCGGTGCTCCGGATCGCTCACGAGCACCACCTCCCGGTCACCCCCGCCGGAGGCCGCAGCGGGGTGTGCGGGGCATCGGTGCCGCTGTTCGGCTGTATCGCGCTCGACGTCACCGCGATGAGCGGCCTCGTAGGGATTGACGAGACATCGCTCGTCGCCGAGGTGCTGCCCGGCACGTTCGGCCCCGAGTTCGAGGCGGCGCTCAATGAACGCGGCTACACCTGCGGCCACTTTCCCCAGTCATTCGACATCTCGACCGTCGGAGGCTGGGTCGCCTGCCGCGGGGCGGGGCAGTACTCGACGCGCTACGGCAAGATCGAAGACATGGTCGTCGGACTGGAAATCGTCCTCGCCGACGGCACCGTCATCCGCACCGGCGGTGCCCCCCGGGCCGCCGTAGGGCCCGATCTGACCAGCCTGTTCGTCGGTTCGGAAGGGACCCTCGGGGTGATCACCCGGGTCTGGCTGCGCATCCACCCCCGGCCGGCTGCCGCCATGCGCGCCGCCTATTCGTTCGCCACGTTCGTCAACGGCGTCGAGGCCTGCCGCCGAGTCCTGCGACGGGGTGCCACCCCGGCCGTGCTCCGGTTGTATGACGGGCCCGAGTCGGCCCGCGGCCACGGCGGGGACGGTACCCAATGCGTGCTGCTGGTTTTCGATGAGGCCGACCCGGCAATCATCGCCGCGACGGCCGCCATCGTTGCCGAGGAGTGCGCGTCGGCCGCTGAACTCGATGCCGCGCTAGTCGACAGGTGGATGGCCCATCGCAACGACACGAGTGCGCTGCAGGGCCTGACTCGCAAGGGCTTCGTCGTCGACACGATGGAAATCGCCGCCCCGTGGTCGGCCCTCGAACGCATCTTCGGTGACACCCGCGCCGCGCTGTTGGCCGTGTCCCACGCCCGGGCGGCGACGTGTCACCTTTCGCACAGTTATACCGACGGGGCCTGCCTGTACTTCACCTTCGCCGCCACTCCCCCGACGGCCGACGTCGAGTCGACATACATCGCGTTGTGGGATGCCGGAACCCGGGCGGTGCTCGCCGCTGGCGGCAATCTGAGCCATCATCACGGTGTCGGCCTGAATCGCGCCCGGTTCGTCAATGACGCGCTCGGATCGGCGTTCGGCGTGCTCAGCACCATGAAACAGGCCCTCGACCCGACCGGCATTCTCAATCCGGGCAAGCTCGGTCTTCCCCATCCGTTTGGAGCACTCACATGGCCAATCTGACCGAGCGCTGGGATATCAGCGCGATCAAACAGGGGGCGTCGGTGATCGGCACTATCGCCGTCCCGCTTGCCGTTGTCGGTCGACTGGCCTTCGACGAGGGCGAATCGAGCAGCCTGGCCAGCCTGTTGGCGATGGTCACCCTGGCGATGTTCGTCATCGGGGCGGGGGTCGCCGCATGGCAGCAGAACAAGGGCACCCCGTTGTCACACGGGCTGGTCACGGCGATCGGCATGTTCATCGTGGTCCAGGTGATTTTCGCCATCATCCGCGTGCTCGGAGGCAACTCACTGAACCTTGGGCGGATCATGGTCAGCCTCACCCTCACCGCCCTCGCCGGCCTCCTCGGCGGCTTCCTCGGCAGCTTCCTGCAGTCCCGCGGCATTCGAGCCAGCCGATGAGCGCTTCGTCCTCCACGCTGGTCGTCGACGTCGGAACCAGCGGTCTGCGCGCCGCGATCGTGCGCGACGACGCCACCGTCGACGATGTCCACTACCGCGCCTTCACGCCCGACACTCCCTTTGCCGGACTCGTCGAGTTCGATGCCGCGGCGATGGCCGCGTTGGTCATCGAGGTCGCCAACCTGGCGTTGGATGCCGGCGGGCCGGTCGGTGCCGTCGGCATCGCCAACCAACGCGCCTCGACGGTCGTCTGGGACCGGGTGACGGGGGTGCCCATCGCACCGGCGCTCGGCTGGCAGGACTTGCGCACGATCGGCGAGTGCATGGTCGCCAAGGCCGCGCACGGCTTCGCCCTCGCCCCCAATCAGTCGGCAACCAAGCTGTTCTGGCTGCTCAACACCTATGACCCTGGTCGCGAGCGAGACCTGTGCTTCGGGACCGTCGACGCCTGGGTCGCCTGGACGCTGTCGGGCGGATCGCTCCACGTCACCGACCACACCAACACCGGGGTGAGTGGATTACTGCTACCCGACGGGTCGGGTTGGAACCATCCGATCCTCGATGCCTTCAACATCCCCGAGCGGATGCTGCCGACCCTGGTCGACACGTGCGGGATCGTCGGTGAGGCCTCGGCGTTGCCCGGTGCACCGCTGATCGCGGCGATCGCCGGCGATCAGCAGGCCTCGCTCGTCGGCCAGGGTGCCGTACGGCCCGGAATGGCCAAGATCACCTTTGGGACGGGCGGCATGCTCGACGTGGTCACCGGGCCGGACGCACCACGGTCGGCCAGCCGCAGTACCAACGGCACGTTCCCGATCGTCGCCTGGTCGCATGACGGACAGCGCACCTGGGGGACCGAAGCGATCATGCTCTCGGCGGGCACGAACGTCGAATGGCTCCGCGACGACCTCGGCATCATCGCCACCTCGGCTGAGAGCCATGAGGTGGCCGCTCAATGCGAGACGACCGACGGCGTGGTCTACGTCCCGGCGTTGCTCGGCCTGGGCACGCCGCAATGGGACTATGGAGCTCGCGGCACCATGCTCGGCATCACTCGCGGCACCGGGCGCTCGCAGATTGTCCGGGCCGTCCTCGAGGGAATCGCCCAGCGCGGTGCCGACCTGGTCGATGCCGCCGAGGCGCAGTCGGGGTTGTCGATTGCGACGTTGCGCTGTGACGGCGGGATGAGCGTCAACCCAACCTTCGTCCAGGCGCTGGCCAACGCCACCGGCAAGCCGGTCGAGGTCTCCCCCACCACCGACGCCACAACCCTTGGAGCCGGTCTGCTGGCCGGAGTCGCCATCGGTACATGGACGACGATCGACGAGCTGGCCGACACTTGGCGTCCCACCGCGACTGTCGAACCAACCACTCAACTCGACCGGGCGAAGTGGGCCGAAGCCCTACGTCGCGCGGGTTCCTGGTACCCCGAACTCTCCGCCCTCGACTTTTAACGTCTAGCCGGAACCACCCCGAATCACACATCGGGTTCGACGACGACGACCTTCGGTGGAGTTCGCAGCGGCAACGTAGCGAGGGCCGTCGGAGGTTCTGTCCAACAGTCGGCAGACTCACCGTTCGCGGCACTTCGAATCGCCTGCCAGACCCGCTCGGAGGTGCATGGCATGTCGATGTGCCGCACGCCGAGATGGCTGACGGCGTCGACGACGGCGTTCTGCACCGAGGGCATCGCCCCGATCGTGCCCGACTCGCCGATGCCCTTGGCGCCGAGCGCGTTGAGCGGCGTACGGGTCTCGGTGTTGGCCGTCTCGAACGACGGGAACTCGGCCGCCGAGGGCATTGCGTACTCGGCCAGCGTCGAGGTCAGCGGGTTGCCGTCGGCGTCGTAGACGAACTGCTCCCACAGCGCCTGGGCGGCCCCCTGGGCGATGCCGCCATGCTGCTGCCCGCGGACCAGCATCGGGTTGAGAATCGTGCCGCAGTCGTCGACCGCAACATGGCGGATAAGCTGCACAAAGCCGGTCTCGGTATCGACCTCGACGACGGCAATATGGGCCCCGAACGGGAATGTCGCGCCCGACTGGGTGAAATCGAACTCGCCGGCCAGCGGCCCGCCGTCATCGTTGATCGCCATCGTGGCCAACTCAGCCCACGTCAGCGCCGAGGCCGGGACGCCGGCCACTCCGACGCGGCCATCGTCGGTGACGATGATGTCGGCCGGGTCGGCCTCGAGTTGCCGGGCCGCCAGTTCCCGCGCCCGGTCGAGCACGATTCCGGCCGCGCCGTGGATCGCTGTGCCGCCAATCTGCAACGAGCGCGACCCGCCGGTGCCCGAACCTCTCGGCACCGCGGCGGTGTCGGACTGCACCAGACGAATTCGGTCCATCGCTATTCCCAACCGGTCATGGACGAGCATTGCGAACGCCGTCGGGTGACCCTGTCCGTGACCCGAGGTACCGACACGAATCGTGGCCGTTCCGTCGGGATGCACCTCGACACCACCGAACTCGCTGGACGTTCCCCCGGCCGTGATCTCGACATAGGTGCTCACGCCAATGCCGATCTGCTTGACCGCTCCCGACGCCCGCCGCGCGGCCTGTTCGACGCATAGGGTCTGGTAGTCCGCCAGACGAACCACCTCGTCGAGGGCGCGTTCGTAGTCGCCGACGTCGTAGCTCATCCCGGTCAGGGTGGTAAATGGGAACTGGTCGGGACGCAGCAGATTCCGGCGGCGGATCTGGACGGGGTCGATGTTCAACTCGTCGGCCGCCATGTCGATGATCCGTTCCAGATAGGCCGTTGCCTCGGGCCGTCCGGCGCCGCGGAACGCCCCGATCGGATTGGTATTGGTCGCCACCACGGCGACGTCGAAGTTCAACCGGGGGACGTTGTACGGCCCCTGGGCCATGTAGCGGGTCGGTCCCACGGCCAGGCCGCCGCCGAATCCGGCATGCGCGCCGGCGTCGGCGGCGATTCGGGCGCGAAGCCCGGTGATCGTGCCATCGCGGCGGAACCCCATCTCGACCCATTGGGTCTGGGCCCGGGCGTGCGGCATCGAGACCAGGTTTTCGGAGCGGGTCTCGACCCACGTCAGCGGCAAGTTCAGGTGCCGCGCCGCGGCGACGACAATTTCGTGCTCAGCGGTCGCCCCGGCTTTGCCGCCGAAGCCGCCACCGACGTGGGGGGTGACGACGCGGAACTTGGCGACGTCGAGTCCGAGATCGTTGGCCACCAAACTCTGAAAAACGTGGGGCATCTGGGTCGACACGTACACGGTCAGGTCGTGGCCCATCCCGTCGTCGCCGGGGATCGCGGCGATCGCATTGCCCTCCATCGGCACCACGGCAATCCGCTGATTCTCGAACCGGCCTCGCACGATGACATCGGCATCGCCGAACACCTCAGGGCCGCCATCGTCGCGGGTTCCGGCGATGACGTTCGATCCAATGGCCGCGAACTGCACCGGCGCGTCGGCGGCGAGCGCCGCCTCGACCCCGATCGCGGCGGGCAACGGCGAGTAGTCGACGTTCACCAGTTCGGCCGCGTCGGTCGCCGCCG
>JANNNL010000740.1:0-5300 GCA_031398525.1 Actinomycetes bacterium
CCGCTCGCGGGAATCGGGAGCGCATGGTGACATTCTTGCAGTGATCAACACCAGGGGTGGTCGCGGGCAGCAGGTCGACGTGGACGGTGGTTGGTTCGAGGGTGCGGTCAAGGGCCGTGCCAACTGACTGGTTTCTGGTCGTGAATCGGTATCAGCCGTGATACGAATCCACGACCAGAACTCTGACGCTTCCTGATCGACCGCCCCGAACTCGCCGAAGATGTCTTGGAGGCTAACGACATGGCGCATCTGAAGCCGACGGCTCAGGGGTGTGCGACGTGGGTCGGACCGTAAGCCTGGCCTCGGGGGCGTACGGTGGAGTTCATGAGCGACGACATTGCGACCAGGCCCGACCGGACCGAGGAGTGGGATCGGTTGCGGGCGGACTATCTGCGGCCCCGCGACGAGCGGCCGGTGAGTAGCGCTCGGGGAGTCCACCACGTGGCGCTCCTGTCCAACGACGTTGCGCGGACTATCCGCTTCTACCAGGACTTATGCGGTTTCCCGCTGACCGAATTATTCGAGAATCGCGACTACCAGGGCTCGACCCATTTCTTCTTCGACATCGGCCACGGCAATGCGCTGGCATTCTTCGACATGCCCGGTCTCGACCTCGGGTCGTATGCAGAGGTGCTCGGGGGCCTGCATCACCTGGCGATCTCGATGGAGCATGAGTCGTGGGTCACCGCGGTCGCCCGGCTCACGGGGGCGGGCGTCGAAATCCTCAACATCGACTCTTCGGCTTACTTCCGCGACCCCGACGGCGCTCGGATCGAATTGATTGACGACCCACTCGGGGAGATGTACGGCCACTCGGTGATGTAGCCGTTCCTCGGTACACGCCCCTGGTGAGATATGGAAGGCTGTAGCGAGACGGCACGTGGAAGTCCTGCAGTACTACCTCTGCCGCAACAACAACACCATTCTCGGATTCGCCCCGTAATTCATTGATGGCGTCTTCGGTCCGCTCACCGAGGCCCGGGTGATCGAGTTCCAAACCGATCACGCGCTGGTCGTCGACGGCATCGTCGGGAGCCAGACCTGGGGGGCGCTGGCCTTGCGTCGTTGCCTCGATCAGCGTCGCCGGAGCATGCGACTTCTGACGGCAACCCAAGCTGCCGTTCAAGCGGCGGACGAACAGGTCGGACGAACGGTCCTTCGGCCCGGGTAATTGTGACCTGCGACACTTTCGGGAAGGAATCAAGTCGGCGAAAAGTTGATACGATTACTATCAACTTTTCTATGTGAGGTGTTGAATTGGCGCTCGACCCAAAGAAGTGGACGAACAAGACGCAAGAGGCGGTCGCTGGCGCGTTCGATCAGGCGCGTGACTTATCCAACCCCGAGATCACCCCCGATCACGTGATGGCGGCGATGGCCCGCCAAGTCGGCACGATCATGCCCGCGGTGCTCGCCAAACTCGGTCTGGCACCCCTGATGGTGCGCAACAAGGCCGACGAGGCAATCGGCAAACTCCCCAAGGCCTACGGTGGCGACGAGCCGAAGATGAGTCGCGAGCTCAACAACGTGTTCGCCAATGCCGACAAGTACCGCAAGGACCTGAAGGACGACTACCTCTCTGTCGAGCACCTGCTGCTGGCGATGAACTCCCGGCTCGACATCGCCTCCGACGACGTGCTCACCGCTTTGCGCGACGTTCGGGGCTCGCATCGGGTGACCAGCCAGAATCCCGAGGAGCAGTTCCAAGCCCTCGAAAAGTACGGCCAAGACCTCACTCAGCGGGCCCGTGACGGCAAGATCGACCCGGTGATCGGTCGTGACGACGAGATCCGTCGGGTCATCCAGGTGCTCAGTCGCCGTACGAAAAATAACCCAGTGCTGATCGGCGAACCGGGCGTTGGCAAGACCGCCATCGTCGAAGGCCTCGCCCGGCGGATCGCCGGAGGTGATGTGCCCGAAGGGCTGAAGAACAAGCGCCTGATCAGCCTCGATATCGGTTCCATGCTGGCGGGTGCCAAGTATCGCGGCGAGTTCGAGGAACGCCTCAAGGCCGTACTCAAGGAAATCACCGACGCCGCCGGCGAGGTGATCACGTTCGTCGACGAGATCCACACCATCGTCGGTGCAGGCGGTGCCGAAGGGGCCATGGACGCGGGCAACATGATCAAGCCGATGCTCGCCCGCGGCGAACTGCGCATGATCGGGGCGACCACGCTCGATGAGTACCGAAAGTACGTCGAGAAAGACCCTGCACTGGAGCGCCGCTTCCAACAGGTGTACGTGGGCGAGCCCACGGTCGAAGACACCATTGCCATTCTGCGGGGCTTGAAGGGTCGCTACGAGAGCCACCACGGCGTGCGAATTCAGGACTCGGCGTTGGTTTCGGCTGCGGTGCTTTCGAATCGTTACCTGACCAACCGGTTCCTGCCCGACAAGGCAATCGACCTCATGGACGAAGCCGCTTCGAAGTTGCGGATCGAGATCGACTCCCTGCCCACCGAGATCGACGTCGTTGATCGCCGGATCATGCAGCTCGAAATCGAAAAACTTGCCCTCGAAAAGGAGAAGGACAACGCCTCACGTGAGCGGTTGGTCGTGATCAACGACGAGTTGACCAGCTTGCAGGCCCAGACATCGGAGATGAAAGAGCACTGGGAGCAAGAGAAGGCGGCGATCGCCGCGATTCGAAATCTCACGCACGATCGCGAGCAGCTCAACACTGAACTCGAACAGCTCGAACGTGTCGGCGACTTCGCCACCCTGTCAGAGGTCAAGCACGGCCGTATTCCCGATCTCGATCGACGGATCGACGAGGCCAGCGCCCATCTCGACAAGCTCCAAACCGGCAACCGGATGCTCAAGGAGGAGGTCGACGCCGAAGACATTGCGGAAGTTGTCTCGAAGTGGACCGGCGTGCCCGTGTCGCGTCTGTTGGAAGGCGAGATGGCCAAACTCGTGCAGCTCGAATCGCTGCTGCACAACCGGGTGATCGGTCAGGACGACGCCGTCGTGGCGGTCGCCAACGCCATCCGCCGCTCTCGCGCCGGGCTCTCCGACCCGAATCGCCCGATCGGGTCGTTCATGTTCCTCGGCCCGACCGGCGTCGGCAAGACCGAGTTGGCCCGAGCACTGGCCCAGTTCCTATTTGACGACGACAAGGCCATGGTCCGCATCGATATGGCCGAGTACATGGAGAAGTTCTCCGTCTCCCGCCTGATCGGCGCACCCCCCGGGTACGTCGGTTACGACGAGGGCGGCCAGCTCACCGAAGCCGTCCGTCGTCGGCCGTACTCGGTGGTGCTGCTCGACGAGATCGAGAAGGCTCACCCCGACGTGTTCAATGTGCTCCTCCAAGTGCTCGACGATGGTCGGCTCACCGACGGCCAGGGCCGCACGGTCGACTTCACCAACTCGGTCTTGATCATGACCTCGAACCTTCCCGGCGACCCCGCCGCGTTCTTCAAGCCGGAGTTCATCAACCGCGTCGACGACATCATTCGCTTCCGTTCGTTGACCGAGGCTGACCTCGGGCGCATCGTCGGCATCCAGCTGTCACTCCTGCGCAACCGGATGGCAGAGCGGCGAATCATCCTCGATGTCACCGATGCGGCGATGACCCACCTTGCCCACGAGGGCTATGACCCCGTCTTCGGTGCCCGCCCGCTCAAGCGAGTGATCCAACGCGAGATCAGCGACCGCGCCGCGATCCTGATTCTCGAAGGCCGAGTCGGCGAGGGCGACACCGTTCGCGTCGACGTCGTCGATGATTTGCTGCAGGTCCTCGTCGCCGATTGACAAACGCCGTTCGTGGCGGCCGACTACGAGACATCATGCCGTAAGTGGGCGTACTCCACTAACCTTGACCCACGTGCCCGTTACCGTAGTTGTAGGTGCCCAGTGGGGCGATGAAGGCAAGGCCAAAATCATCGACCTCCTCGCCAAGGAGCACGGCTATGTCGTGCGCTACCAGGGCGGACATAACGCCGGGCATACCGTTGTGGTCGGTGATGAACGCTACGCATTGCAGCTCATTCCGTCGGGCGTGTTGTACGACCACGTGATTCCGGTGATCGCCAATGGTGTCGTGGTCGACATGCCGACGTTGTTCGCCGAAATCGACCGGTTGGAGTCTCGTGGTGTGTCATGCGAACGACTCAAGGTTTCGTCGCACGCCCATTTGATCTTTCCGTGGCATCAATCGCTCGACGCGCTGGCCGAGCGTGATCGGGGTGACCAGAAGATTGGCACCACGCTCAAGGGCATCGGTCCGGCGTATGCCGACAAGTCTCGCCGCGTCGGTCTGCGGGCCGGCGAGGTGCTGAACCCCAGCGCATTTGCTGGAGCGGTGCGAATCCGGGCGATCATCGAGTCGGAAGGCATCGTCGCCCAGGGCGGAGACGCGCTCGACGTCGACGCTGTCGTCACCCAGGCCGCCCACCTTGGGGCTCGACTGGCTCCCTACGTCACCGATACCGTCAGCCTGCTGCACAATGCGCTCGCCGAGGGTCATCATTTGCTCCTCGAAGGCGCCCAGGCGACGTTCCTCGATCTCGATCACGGCACCTACCCGTTCGTGACTTCATCGAATCCGACTGCCGGGGGGGCATCGACGGGTACGGGCATCGGCCCTCGCCTGATCGATCGGGTCGTGGGAATCACCAAGGCCTATACGACCCGGGTGGGGGCAGGACCTTTCCCCACCGAACTCACCGATCACCTCGGCGAAAAACTGGTCGACATCGGCCGCGAGTTCGGCACCGTCACTGGGCGTCGGCGCCGCTGCGGGTGGGTTGATTGCGTGATGTTGCGCCACGCCGCTCGCATCAATTCGCTGTCCGAACTGGCGCTGACCAAGCTCGATGTGCTCGATACGTTCGACACTGTCAAGGTCTGCACCGGGTATCGGCTCGACGGGATACTCCTCCACGACTACCCGGATCGCCTGGAGGTCTTGGAACGGGTGGAGCCGGTCTACGTCGAACTCCCCGGCTGGCAAACATCGCTCGATGGATGCCGCGAGGTCGACGCGCTGCCCGGCCAGGCGCGAGCGATGGTGGAACTCATCGAACAAGAAGTCGGAATCCCGGTCAACGTCGTCGGCGTGGGCGCCGAACGCGACGACTATGTGATCTGGCGATGATCCCTCGCTATTCCACGCCGGAAATGACGGCGATCTTCTCCGACGTCGCTCGGATGCAACGGTTTCTGGAAATTGAGGTGCTGGCCACCGAAGGGCAAGCCGCCATCGGGGTCGTCCCAGTCGACGATGCCAAGGCATGCCGCCAGCGGATGCCGGTCGTCGATCAGAGCTTTGTCGAGGCGGTCAACGAACGGGAGCG
>JANNNL010000753.1:0-4116 GCA_031398525.1 Actinomycetes bacterium
CAGAAGACCAAGGTCGGCAAGGCGATGCGCGCTACTGCTCAAGACCGTGATGCGTCGCGGTTGATGGGCATCAACGTTGACCGGATCATTTCGTACACGTTCGCCTTGGGCGGTGCCCTCGCCGGCGCCGCTGGAACCCTGTTTGTCCAGGTCAACGGCCAGACCCGCTACGACGCCGGGTTCCGCCTCGGACTGATCGCCTTTACGGCCGCAGTTCTCGGAGGCGTCGGCAACTTGCTCGGAGCGGTCGTCGGCGGCGTCATCATCGGCGTGATCCAAGGACTCACCGAGGGTGCACCACTGTTTCCCGGTGGCAAATGGGTGCAAACCGTGATGTTCTCGATTCTCATTCTGATGGTCATCTTCCGACCGGCTGGAATCTTCGGTAGCAGCGAGACAGAGAAGGTATAGCGATGCTCCTCAGCGTTATCTCCCTCGCCATCTTCGTACTCGTCGGTGGGTATATGGCTGCCGTTCGCAAGGTCGCTCCGCCCAAGGCCGCATTGGTCGGGGTCCTGGCAACTCTGACCGCAGTGCTCCCACATCTCGGATTCGTCAAGAGCCCGACCAGCTTCTTCCCGCTGTTCACCGTGGTGTTGTGCGCGGTGTATGCCCTGTTCGCCCTCGGACTCAACATCGTCGTCGGCTACGCCGGACTGCTCGACCTCGGCTACGTTGCCTTCTTCTTGTTCGGCGCGTACGCGGGTGGTTGGTTCATGTCGGACTTCCTCGTCAACGTGAACGAAGACATCAGCGTGCGGGTCTTGTCGCCGGCGTCGAAGCTGATTCCGGGCGTTCACCTGTCGTTCTGGATGGTGTTCATCATCGCGGGTGTGATCGCCGCGATCGCTGGGGTCATCATCGGTGCGCCGACGTTGCGGTTGAAGAGTGACTATCTCGCCCTCGTGACCCTCGGCTTTGGTGAGTTGCTGTACGAGGTGTTCCGCAACGGCGATGACGTCTTCGGCATCAACCTGACCAACGGCACCAAAGGCATCGGGCCGCTCGACAACATCGGCAGCGGCCCGCTCAACTACATCCCGGGCTTCGACAAGATCCTGCTCGTTGGGGCGTCGCCCGCCAAGTACTACATCATCGTCGGCATCTGTGCCTTGTTCGTCTGGGTCTCGCTCAAGCTCCGCTCGGGCAAGCTCGGCCGAGCATGGATGGCGATCCGCGAAGACGAGTTGGCGGCGAGCCTGATGGGTGTCCCGCTGATGAAGACGAAGTTGTGGAGCTACGCGATCGGCGCTATCGCCGGCGGCGTCGGGGGGGCGTTCTACGCCACCATCGTGGGAACCGTCAACGTCGACAACTTCACCTTCAGCTTCTCGATCATCATCCTGTGCGCCGTCATCCTCGGCGGCATGGGCAATGTGTGGGGAGTCATCCTCGGTGCCGTTGCGATCACCTGGGTCAACTACACCGGCCTCACGTGGGTCGGTGAAAAGCTTGGGGTCAAGCCGTCCTCGTTCTGGTCGCCCAAGAAGTGGGAGTTCGCCCTGTTCGGCCTGGTGCTGGTGTTGATGATGCTCTTCCGGCCCGACGGGTTCCTGCCCGCTGCTCGCGCCAAGCAAGTGAAGAAGGCCGAAGCGTCGACGCTCGCCGCTCAGGCCGGAGCAGCGTGATGGCCCAGGACCTATTGCTCGACGCTCGGAACATCACGATGCAGTTCGGTGGCCTCAAGGCCATCAACGACGTGACGTTCACGATTCCCAACCAATCCATCGTCGCCCTCATCGGGCCCAACGGTGCTGGAAAGACCACATTCTTCAACGTGCTCACCGGGCTCTATCGTCCGACCGAGGGTTCGGTGACCTTCGACGGCAACCCGGTGCTCAAACGGCCTCCGCACGACATTGCGTCGAGCGGTATGGCCCGCACGTTCCAGAACATCCGGCTCTTCGGCTCGATGACGGCCGCCGAGAACGTGATGGTGGCGATGCACCCGCATCTCAAGAGCGGGGTATGGTCGACGATTCTGCGTCTGCCCAAGCAGCGCGCCGAGGAGCGCGAAGCGCGGGCGACCGCCAAGGAACTCCTGGAGTTCGTCGGCATCGGCGGCACCGACGACGAGTTCGCCAAGAATCTGCCCTACGGTGATCAACGGCGCCTCGAAGTCGCTCGGGCCTTGGCCCTGCGGCCGAAGCTGTTGCTCCTCGACGAGCCGACCGCCGGTATGAATCCTCAGGAGTCGGCGGCTTTCACCGCTTTCGTCCATCGGGTTCGCGACGAACGCGGGATCACGATCCTGCTCATCGAACACGACATGAAGGTGGTCATGGGAACGGCCGAACACATCACCGTGCTCGAATATGGAGCCAAGATCGCCGAGGGTACGGGTGCCGAGATCCGCACTAACCAACGGGTGATCGAGGCCTATCTCGGCAAGGGTGCCGCAGGGGGTGTGGCATGAGCGCCCAACCGGCAACTCGCGGCAGCGGGCGAACCCCGATGCTCAAGGTCGACGACATCCACGTCTACTACGGCAACATCGCTGCCGTGAAAGGCATCTCGTTCGAGGTCTATCAGGGTGAGATCGTCACGCTGATCGGCGGCAACGGCGCCGGCAAGTCGACGACGATGCGAACCATCTCGGGCTTACTTCGGCCCAAGCGGGGTTCCATCCACTTCGAAGGCAACATGGTGTCGGAGCTGAAGGGCCACGAGGTCGCCGCTCGCGGCATCGCCCAGAGCCCTGAAGGTCGGCGCATCTTTCCCCGCATGTCGGTGGCCGAAAACCTCGAGTTGGGCGCGTTCATGCGTACCGACAAGGAGGCCATTGCCGGCGACATGGAACGTATCTTCGACCTCTTCCCCCGGTTGAAGGAGCGGATCGCCCAGCGGGCCGGAACATTGTCGGGCGGTGAGCAGCAGATGCTGGCCATGGGTCGGGCGTTGATGGCTCAGCCCCGCCTGCTGCTGCTCGATGAGCCGTCGATGGGGCTCGCCCCGGTGCTGGTCGATGTGGTGTTCGAGACGATCGAGCGGGTGAACGCCGAAGGCGTGACCGTGTTGCTCGTCGAGCAGAACGCCCTCGCCGCGCTCAATATCGGCAGCTACGCCTACGTGCTCGAGACCGGTCACATCTCGCTTGAAGGCCCGGCCCGCGAATTGGCCACCAACGACGAGGTACGCAAGGCCTACCTCGGCGAAGACTGAGTTTTCATTGTCGGAGTACTTGGTTGGGCGGCGGGCAGTAGCTCGCCGTCCAACGAGTTTTTGACCGGTCGCTGACGTGGCAGGAGCGAGCCTCGTCACCCGACTGGTCGGTGCTCGATTGCGATTTGCCTGGCGCCGCTGGTTGACGGTTGTTGCCTCGCTGAGTCTGGGGATCGCCTTGCCGATCGTGGCTCAGGGGGTGAGCCTCGCCACCACCGACACCGCTCTCGAACGGGCGATCAGCGACCTACCGGCAATCGATCGCATCTTGACGGTGGCAACCTTCCGTCAGCCCGGCGAAGTGATGCCCGACGGGCTCGACGTCCGGGCGCGGGAAGGACTCAGTGCGCTCGGTGCATCAGGTCCGCTGCGGCTGATGATGTTTCGCCCGTTGACCGATCAACAGGGCGGCGAAATGCAGTTGACGGCGGTCGACGGGCTCGCGGCGACGGTGACGCTGGTTGACGGGCGACTGCCCGAGTCATGCGAACCGACCCGGTGCGAGGTCGTGCAGTTGGTCGACAGCCCCCCGCCCGCCGCGCTGGATGCCACGTTGGGCCTGGTCATCGTCGGGTCGGTCGCCCGTACCGATCCGGTCCTGCTCGCCGGTGCGTTCGAACCGGTGCCCCAGGCCGCTGTTCTGATTGCCGACGGGGTCGATCGGCTCGACCAGCTGGCGGCATTGGCGAATTACGGCCGGAGCTACGGTTGGGTCGCTCCGATCAACCTGGCAGACGTGCGGGCGGTGGGGATCGATCGATGGGTGGGAACCTCGCTGTCGACCGCCAACCGGTTGCTCGAAGCGCCCTACCAACTGGGTTTGACCGCCCCCGACGACGTGATGGCTCGCGAGGTTGCCCGGGCGCGCACATCGGCCGGCCGGTTCCGCACGCTGGGCGGGGCCACGGCCGTGCTGATGCTTGGGGCGGCAATCGTCGGGGGAGCGGCGTTGCG
>JANNNL010000756.1:0-13802 GCA_031398525.1 Actinomycetes bacterium
ATTTTAGGACACGCTGACATCCAAGTCCAGCAGTCCGTTTTTTAGGACATCCCGGGGGAGCAGGTGCTACCAGGCGTAGGCCTCGGGAGCGGTGCCGCCCGGGCCGGGGAAGATGTCATTGATCGTGGTCACGGTGGCGTCGTCGAGAGTGAGGTCGAGCGCTCGCAATGACGCTCCGTCGAACTGTTCCATCGTTCGTGGTCCGATAATCGGGCACGTGACGCCGTCTTGGCGAAGTAGCCAGGCCAGCGCGACCGCGGCAGGTTCCTCGCCCAACTCGGCGCAGAGGCCTTCCCACCGTTCGAGTTGCGGACGGAGTTTCTCGATCCGACGGACAACCATCGACGACTTTCGTCGACCGGCGGACTCCTGATTGAGTACGCCGCCAAGCAGACCACCGGCGAGCGGACTCCACGGGATCATCCCCACCCCGTACTCCCGGCACGCCGGGAGTACTTCGAGTTCGACAGTTCGGGTGAGCAGGTTGTAGTGACTCTGCTCGCTGACCAGGCCGAGCGAGCCCCGTGCTGCGGCCCGTTCGTTGGCCTGGGTGATGTGCCAACCGGCGAAGTTGCTGCTGCCGACATAGACGATCTTGCCCTGCTGTACGAGTGTGTCCATCGCCTGCCACACCTCGTCCCACGGCGCGGTGCGGTCGATGTGGTGCATCTGGTAGAGATCGATGTAGTCGGTTTGCATGCGCCGCAGGCTGGCGTCGCAAGCCATCCGTATATGCCGCGCTGACAATCGACCGTCGTTGGGCCACTCCGACATCGGCCCGTACAGTTTGGTGGCCAACACGACCTTGTCGCGTCGACTACCGCCGAGGGCGAACCAGCGACCGATGATCTCCTCAGTCGTACCGGCACCCTTGTCACCCCCGTAGCGGTTAGCCGTATCGAAGAAGTTGATGCCGAGTTCCAGCGCACGATCCATGATCTCGTGCGACTCGGCCTCGGGGGTCTGCGGGCCGAAGTTCATCGTGCCGAGGCACAACTCGCTGACCTGCAGTGCGGTTCGGCCCAATCGTCTGTAGCGCATGACCCGACATCCTTCCACGCCCGCCAGGACGGTCACGTCGCCGAGGTCAGCCTTGGAGTAGCCGAGCACGTCGACGATGACGTTGACGCTCCCTGAGGCGTTGAAAAGGCCGATCTCTCCGGTTTGAGCCTGGGCGTCAGCCACGGCGACGTTGAATTGCAACGCTCGTTTGTGGTGGATTTTGTTGGCGGCACGACCACCCGGGTCCTCAAGTCAATGGACCGCCTCGACAGACCAACGTTTCACAGGATGCGATTTCGTTTCATAGCAGTGGACACACGGTCGGATGGCTACCATGGGAATCACACGTCTTCAGCTGCGTTGAGGGAGCATCAGATGGCAGTGAACGGCTCGAACGCCGGCACCGCCGGGACCACACGTCCCGGGAAACCGACCGCCAAGTACCGGGCGAAGTATTCCGCCTTCAGCCTGATCAAGCACGGGCTGACCAAGGGCGACTGGCCCCGGGCCTGGCGGCAGCACGAGTTGAGGAAGCACTACGACGTGGTCATCATCGGGGCTGGCATCCATGGGCTGGCCACGGCGTATTACCTGGCCACGAACCACGGGATCACCAACGTGGCGATCGTCGACAAGAGCTACGTCGGGTCGGGCGGCTCGGGGCGCAACACCTCGATCGTCCGCTCCAACTATCTCACACCAGAGGGCGTGCGCTTCTACGACCGCTCGGTCAAGCTCTACGAAGACCTGTCGGCCGACCTGAACTTCAACATCATGTTCGGGCAGATGGGCCACCTCACCCTCGCCCACAACGACTCGTCGCTACGCACCATGCGCTGGCGCGCCGAGGTCAACAAGCTCGAAGGCATCGATTCCGAGGTCATCGGCCCCGATGACATCAAGCAGATCGTGCCCTATATGGACACCAGCGACCAGACCCGCTACCCGATTCTCGGCGCATTGTTCCATCCACCGGGAGGCACCGTCCGCCACGATGCGGTCAACTGGGGCTACGCCCGCGGGGCCGACCTGCGCGGGGCCGAGATCCACCAGCAAACCGAGGTTCTCGGCATCACCACCGACCGTGGTGCCGTCACTGGCGTCGACACCTCGAAAGGTCATATTGCCACCGGCACCGTCGTCAATTGCACCGCGGGTTGGGCCAGCTTGATCAACGCGATGGTCGGGTTGAAGATGCCGCTCGTCACCCACCCGCTGCAGGCGGCGGTCACCGAACCGGTGAAGAAGTTCCTCAATGCCGTGGTCGTTTCCGGCTCGTTGCACGTCTACGTCAGCCAGACCGACCGGGGCGAACTGGTCTTTGGTGCCTCCACCGATCCGTACGCCAGCTACTCAATGCGCGGCTCGTTGGAGTTCACCGAAGAACTCGCTGGTCACGTGCTCGAATTGATGCCGTCGATCGCCAAGATGCGGGTGCTGCGCCAATGGGCCGGGCTCTGCGACATGACCCCCGATTTCAGCCCGATCATGGGATTCACCCCGGTCAAGGGCTACTTGGTCGACGTCGGCTGGGGCACATACGGCTTCAAGGCTGGCCCCGTTTCCGGCGAACAGATGGCCGCGTGCATCGCCATGCAGCGGGTGCCCGAACTGATTTCATCCTTCGACTTGGCCCGATTTGCTGAGGGTCGCCTGGTCGGCGAAAAAGGCGCCGCGGCGGTGGGACACTGATGTTCGATCTGCCCACCCATGGAATAACCCTCGACCAGACGTTGAAGCTGGAGAAGCGCTCATGATCAGCGTTCCGTGCCCGTGGTGCGATGAGCGTAACTCCGCCGAGTTCCGCCCCGCCGGTGAGTCGAAGAAGCGGCCCGACGTCGCCACCACCACCCCCGAAGAGTGGCGTACCTACCTGTACACCAAGTCGAACCTGGCCGACTGGGTGACCGAGACCTGGTATCACCGCGCCGGATGCCGTCGCTACTTCGCTATCGAGCGCCACACCGTCACCAATGACATCCGCACGAGCCGCCTACCGGCCGCCCAGATCCGCCTGAAAGAGAGTCGCGGCTGATGGCTGAGTCACGACGTTTGACGCCGCAACCCGGCGAGGTCATCGACCGCTCCTCCCCCATCACGTTCAGATGGGAAGGCGACTCGTATCAGGGCTTCACAGGCGACACGATCGTGTCGGCTCTCGCCGCCAACGGCGTAGACATTTTCTCGCGCAGCTTCAAGTACAAGAAGCCCCGCGGCGTGTTGTCGGCGACCTTCCACGACCCGAACTGCACGGTGCAGGTCGACGATGAACCCAACGTGCGTGGTGCCCATCGGCAGTTGCAGACCGGCATGGTCGTCTCACCCGAGAACGTCTGGCCGTCGCTGAAGTTCGATGCCCGCTCGGCGAACCAGGTGGTCGGCCGGTTCCTCTCGGCCGGTTTCTACTACAAGACCTTCATGAAGCCGGCCAAACTATGGCCCGTCTATCAGAAGATCCTCGGTCGGTTCGCCGCCGGTGGCATCACCCGCGCCGACGCCGAGCATGGCTACTACGACAAGCGCTACATCCACGTCGACGTCTGTGTCGCCGGTGGCGGACCGGCTGGCATGGCCGCCGCAATCACCGCGGCCGATGCGGGGAAATCAGTGCTGCTCGTCGAGGAGGAATACGACCTCGGTGGCCACCTGCGCTACGGATCGGCCGATGAACTCGCCGCCCTCGCCCGGCTCCGAGCGCAGGTCGCGACGCACGACAACATCGAGGTGATGACCAACTCGGTGGTCACCGCCCGCTACGACATGAACTGGATCGCCGTCATCCAGCGCCAGCCGGGTATCTCGGTCAAGGGCCACGAGATCCACGAGCGCTTGTGCAAGGTTCGCACCGGCACCCTGGTGGTCGCCGCCGGGCTCATCGAACGGCCCTACGTGTTCGAAGGCAACGATCTCGCTGGCGTCATGCTGTCGACCGCCGTCCGCCGGATGATCAACCTCTACGGCGTACTCCCCGGGTCGCGGGCCGTCGTGCTCACCGCTAACCCCGAAGGCGATGCCTGCGTCGACAACCTCATCCGGGTGGGTGCCTCGGTCACCGTCGTTGATGCCCGCACCGGGGGCAACGTCGTGCGAGCCAAGGGTGGCAAACGGGTCAAGTCGGTCGAGTTGGCCGATGGGCGCACGATCGAGTGTGACCTGGTCGTCACCGCCATCGGCTGGACGGCCCCGGTCCCTCTGCTCAACATGGCCGGCGATCGCCCGGTCTACGACAAGACCGCCGCCCGGTTCTTCCCCACCGATCGCGTTGCGGCCAACGTGCTGGTCGCAGGAGCGCTGACGGGCGACGGCACAACCTCGGAGTTGATCGCCCACGGCGCGGCGATCGGCGCGCAGGCGGCCGGCTCCCCGGTAGACGTGACGGCGCTCGCCCGGGTCGCTCATCCCGAGATGTATCGCTCGACTACCCATGGCATCGTCGACTATTCCGAAGACGTCTCTTCGAAAGACATGGTTGCGGCCAAGAAGGAGGGCTACGACTCGATCGAGTTGGTCAAGCGGTACACCACGGTGACGATGGGCCCGTCGCAGGGCAAGCTCGAATCAGTCAACGCCGTGGCGATCATGGCCGAGGCCCACGGGGTGAAGGATCTCAACGAGATCGGCACCACCGTCTGGCGTCCGCCATATGTACCGATCACGCTCGGGGCACTCGGTGGACGCGGGTTCGAGAACACCCGATTCTCCCCCATTCAGCCCTGGCATGAGGCCCACATGGCCCGGCCGTTGGTCGCCGGTGACTGGATTCGTCCCGAGCACTACGGCAACCCGGCCGCCGAGGTCACCAACGTGCGCACCAACGTCGGTCTGATCGACGTCACGCCCCTTGGCAAGCTTGACCTACGCGGCGCCGACGTGCCCAGGCTGCTCAACCTCCTCTACGTCAACAAATGGTTGAAGCTTCCCGTCGGCGGCGTCCGCTATGGCGTGATGTGCGCCGAAGACGGGGTCGTGATGGACGACGGTGTCACCGGCCGCCTGTCCGAACACCACTACATGATGACGACCACGTCGTCGGGGGCCGCCACCGTGTGGGAGTGGGTCGAGAACTGGCTGCAGACCGAACACCCCGAGTGGGAAGTGCACTGTACCCCGGTGACCACGGGGTATGCCTCGATCAACGTCGCCGGACCGAGGAGCCGCCAGCTGCTTCGCCGACTGGTCGAGAACGTCGACCTGTCAAACGAGGCATTCCCCTACATGACCGTTCGTCAAGGCACCGTCGCCGGAATCGCCGATTGCTTCATGTGGCGCATCGGGTTCACCGGTGAACTGAGCTTCGAGATCCATGTGCCCGCCGCCTACGGCCTGCACGTCTGGGAGAGGTTGATGGATTCGGGCCAAGACCTGGGTATCGGGGCCTTCGGCGTCGAAGCCCAGCGGATCATGAGGTTGGAGAAGGGCCACTTCATCGTCGGCCAAGACACCGATGGGCTCACCGTTGGCTACGGCGCCGATCTCGACTGGTGCATCAAGCTCGACAAAGACGACTTCGCCGGGAAACCCGAGCTGGTCTGGCAGAGTCAACGCTCCAACTATCAGCGGCTCGTCGCCCTGCAACCGGTCGACCCGACCGTGGTTCCGGCCGAGGCATCACAGTTGGTCGAGGGGACGAAGTCGATCGTCGGACGAGTCACATCAAGCCGGATGTCGCCGACGCTGAACCGTTCAATCTGCCTCGGCTACGTCGAGCCCCGGTTGGCCACGCCCGGCACCGTCGTCACATGCCAGCTCCCCGACCGCAGCCGGGTGCAGCTCACTGTGATGAACGGCCTCGCCCATGTCGACCCCGATGGATCAAGGATGAAGGTGTAGCGCGATGCCCACCACAGCGATTGCCCGCAGCCCGATCAAGCCGGTGGCTCCCGTCGCGGTCGTCGACGGCTGGGAGGTCAGCCAGCGGCGGTCGACCGCTGCGCTGCGACTCAGTGACCAGACTCCACGAGCCAAGGTGATGGCGAAGGCCGACGCCAATGGTGCCTTCGCGGCCGCTCATTCCACGGCGTTCGGCGTGGCCCGCCGGATCGGCGATTGCATCGAGGTCGGTTCCGACCCGGGTGGGTGGCTGACCATCGGTGGCGTTGGTCAGGCGAGCGCCTTGATCGAAGCCGCGGCTGATGCCGTGGCGACCGCCGGGGAGTTCGTCACCGTGATCGACCTCACCCACGGCCGAGCATTGATGCGGTTGACTGGGGCTCACTCGGTTGGGTTGCTCAACAAGATCTGTGCGATCGATCTCAGCGACGCGGTGACGCCCAACCTGTCGGCGTTCCGAAGCAGTGTCGCCAAGCTTGTCACCGACGTGGTCCGCGACGATCTCGCCGACGGAACCCGTTCATACCTGCTGCACTGCGAGCGGTCGAGCGGTCAACACCTGTTCGATTGCATTCTCGACGCGGGGGCCGAGTTCGACATCGACGTCGACGGCTGGTCGTAGCCGCCACCCGCCCGCTTAGCGCGGTGCGTACATGATCACGGCCACCCCTACGAGGCAGATCGCCGAGCCGGTCAGATCGAATCGATCGGGTTTGAACCCGTCAATGACGCGCCCCCAGGCCAGCGAGCCGGCGACGAAAATGCCCCCATACGCAGCAAGAATCCGGCCGAAGTTGGCGTCGGGCTGCAGCGTCGCCACGAACCCGTAGATCCCCAGGGTGACGATCCCGGCCCCAACCCAGGCAATCCCCCGATGCTCCCGCACCCCCTGCCACACCAGCCAGGCTCCCCCGATTTCAGCGAGAGCAGCAGCAACAAACAACAGCAGGGAACGAACGACATCGGGCACGCCGCGACGTTAGACCTCGACGTGACGCGATCACGACAAGCGTCGGCAGGCCGCGAGGGCCGACCGTCAGCCGTTGCTGGTGCGGTCGATCGGGAGGCCGAAGCGAGCACGCACGACATTGGGGGCGCGGAAGTCGAACTGGTGGAACGAGTTGGTGCGGAAGCCGCACAGGTCACGCCAGTAGCGCTGCATCCGTTGGCCGTCGAGAGCGGCCGTTGAACCGGCGGTGCGGAAGAGCAACTCCCCCGCATCCCAGGCCAGCTTCGCCGCGGTCTGGACCATGCCATACATCCGCCAGTGATCCTCGACCGACACCGGCCGGCCGGTCTCCATCGCCGTGGTCGCCAGCTGCATGTAGATGTCGGCCTCGCTGAGCATGATCCCATACGCCGCATCGACCCACGCCAGCGCGGTACCGAAGACCCGCTGATGGTCGGAATCCTCAAACCGCATCGTCGGGCTATTGGAGTTGGCCGACGGCGTCGCCATCGCTTGCATCTGCTCCTCATACTCATCGAGCATCGCCTTGGCGGCGCCGACCTGTGACGTCACTAACTCGCCGATCGCAAAGCCCATGAAGCCGCCGGTGTACATCGGGTTGCCGTGAACCGCCGCCCCTGGCAACAGCTCCTGGGTGGTCGGGTACTCCCCCACCAGGTTGGCGATCGGTACGGCCCAATGCTCGGGCACGAACGCATCGTCCACCACGATGCTGTTGGAGCCGGAACCCTTGAAGCCGATCAGCTTGCCCCAGTCGTCGAGAATCTCGTACTCGCCGTGCTTGACGATCACGAACCGAACGTCGGGAGGCGTGGAGCCCTCGACGACCGCGAGTCCCATGAAGTGAGTGGAGTACGGCGCACCCGACGCATAACGCCACTTGCCGGTCACCCGGAAGCCTCCCTCCACCGGCACGGCAACCCGAGCGTCGGGAGAGTTGCCGACGCTGGCGGGAGCGACAAAGTGGCCGTCGGGGCCGAAGCACTCGATCTGCGCCTGCTCACTATACGACGAGCCCATCTGCAGGGCGTGACCGGCCCCGAGGCACAGCATCCACCCAGTCGACGGGCAGCCCCGGGCGATCTCGATGATTACGCGGTAGAACGAGCGAATGGTGAACTCGTAGCCCCCGAACCGGCGCGGTTGCAGGATCCGGTAGAACCCCGCCTCGGTGAACATCCGATGCGTCTCTTCGGAATACCGACTGCGCTCTTCGGTAGCGGCCTGGTCAGCCCGCAGATGGGGCCGCATAGCGATCGCCCGCGCCACCATCTCATCAGGCGTCAGTCCAAGTTCCGGAACGTCAAAGCTCATGACAAATACTGTCAGGCATCAGCCAGAGGTCAACCATCCCGAATAGTCCGGCCGATCGTTGGGTGGCACGGTTCGCGATGCCGTATGTCTGCGAAACAGTGGGTCGACCAGCGTGGCGATGGCCCAGTTCAACATCGCCGCACACCCCGGCCCGCCGGCCCGAATCACGTCGTGGTCGAGCCGGTGTAGTGGGTTGATCCCTACCGACACGCAGCTGTGGATGGCCGCCGCGATGCAGGTGTCGTGGCGAGCCACCTCGGCCGCGGCGCACGCATGCCCAATCAGGCTCGCCTGATAACGGCCGTGAATTGTCGCCAGCTGTCCGGCTGCCAAAATCGTCACCTTCGCCACTTCGACCGGCAGGTACCGAGCGCGTAACAGGTCTTCGATGACGTCGACGGACTCCGCAAACCGAAGGGCGCCGAGTAGATGAACGCACCGCTCGACGAGGGCGATCAGCGCAGGGTCGAGCGTCTCGCCGGTCAGGGCAACCTCGCGCAAGATTCCAGCGACCCAAGTGGCCACCTCGTCGTGAACTGCCGGTATGCACGCCTGCAGCGTGTCGACGGCCGTTCGGTGGCGGATCGCGCACGGCGCCAGCAGAGCTTCGGTCGCCAGATCGGCCGCCGCGATGCGGGTCCCGGATCTGATGGCCACTCCGGTCGGCGATCGGGAGCTTCGACCAGCGGGACGGGCCGGCCGAAGATGCTTGGTCAGCACCTCGGCGACCCCAGGCGGCGCGGACCACCCATCGGCGGGCCGGAAGAAGAAGAGATCGGGGGCACCGCCGGTGGTTCCACCCAGGAACTCCCGAGCCTGATCGAGATCGACCTCGAGGTGCTTGCCAAGAAACTGCGCCTCGGTCCACAGATACGACCATACGTCCGCCGCGTTCGGGGCGCTGAACTCGGCGTACACCCACAGGGCATATCGGCGTTCCACGTGACCAGACCATGCGTACGCACCATCACCGCGCATCGCCGCCATTGCCTGAGTCTTCGCCCATGGTTTCGGGGCGACTCCCTGGCGACGGTCGCTCCACATCACCCGGCGAACGGCCCGCATCCACAGCGCGTTGCGAAACAACAGCCCTGGCGGATGAGCGATCAAGTTCTCGACAGCTTGACCAAACGTACCGTCGGCCCGGCTGCCGCGGACGCGCAGCGCCCGGTCAAGTGCCCTCACCGCGTTCGAACACGACCGAACAGGCCGTTACCGCCGACGGCCGGCCCCGATGATCGCCACCGCGGTCGCCGGTCACGCTCCCGGTGAGCCGCGATCGGTGAACCGCAACCGAACCGAAACCGAGACCGAACTGCGGCGATCAGACGTTCTTGGCGAGCGCCGAGAACGGGGTGACGCGATCGGCGCTGGGTTCTTTTGGCAGGCCGAGGACGCGCTCGCCAATGATGTTGCGCTGCACCTGATCGGTGCCGCCATAGATCGGCGGGGCCTGAGCGAAGAGCGCCAACTCGGTGATGATGCCGTAATGCGGGGTGCCGGTCGCCGCGTCGAGCACCGCCTTGTCGTCGGCGTTGTAGGCATGCAGGGTGCCCGCCGCGCCGATGATCCGCAGGCCGACGTCTCGCTGCAGTCGCATCGTGTCGCTCATCGAGAGCTTAGAGATGTTGCCGAACCCGGGGATGTCGCCGCCGGATGCCTTCAGCGCCTTGAGCCGCAGGGTGTTGATCCGGCCGATCTCCTGGATCGAATGCAGTCGCATCAGGTCTTGGCGAACCGTCGGGTCGTTGATCGCCCCGGTCGACTTGGCCAGCTCGATCAGCATCCGCCCGCTCCCCCGGAACTGCGCGCCCCCCGAAGCGTTGCGCTTTCCGCCGACGAAGTCACCGACGCGCTGGTCGAGATGTCCGGCCAAGGTGCCTGGAGCGGCGGCGCTCGCCGCCGCGTGTCCGCCACCCGAACCGAGGCCGGCCCGTTCGAATGCCAGCGTCGTGTTGGCCACAGCCCAACCATTGTTCCGTTCGCTGATCAGCGCATCGTTGGGCACCCGCGCATCGGTCATGAACACCTCGTTGAACAGGGCCCGCCCGGTCATCTCCTTGAGCGGTCGCACGTCCATGCCCGGCTGATGCATGTCGATAGCGAAGTAGCTGATGCCCTGATGCTTGGGCACCTCGATGTTCGTCCGGGCGATCAACATCCCAAAGTCGGCAATATGCCCGCCCGAGGTCCACACCTTCTGGCCGTTGACAATCCACTCGTCGCCATCCTGCACGGCCCGCGCCTGTAACCCGGCGAGGTCGCTCCCGGCGACCGGCTCGCTGAACAGCTGGCACCATGCTCGTTGGCCCGTGACGATGTCGCGCACGTACCGGTCGATCTGTTCCTGGGTGCCATGCGTCGCGATCGTTGGCGCAGCGAGCAACAACCCCAGACCGCCCGGGGCACCGAGCGCACCGTGATCGCTGATCGTCTCGGCCACCCGTACGGACTCGTTACGCGACAGCCCGCGGCCGTAGGCATTCGCCGGCAATGACGGTGCAGACCAACCAGCCAACCCCAGACGCTCCCACCATTCGGCGACCGTCAGGTCGGGATCCCAGTTCTCGCCCAGCCAGGATCGAAGTTCGTCAAGTACGTCGTGATCTGCAGCGGAACCAGCCATCCGCCGATGCTGCCATGAACGCCGTTGCGGTTCGCAGTCCAACGAGGGTGGGGGCGGGCGTGAGCCCACGGCTGGCCGTTACATCTCGACCGTCGCCGACGGCGGATCGCTAGCCGAACGGAACTCCGCTGGTCAACAGCACGTTCGCATAGGGAGTCGTCTCACCGGTTCGGATGATGACCCGAGCGCGACGGGTGGCAATCTTGAACTGCTCGTGCGTGATGGTGACGAGCCGCACCTCACCGAACACCTGCTGCAACCCGGCGACCACCTCGGGGCTCCGAGCGAGGGCCTCATCGGCGATCATCAACTGCTCGACGACGATCTCACCGGCGATAGCGGCGACAACGTCGAGAAACCCCGGCGCGCCCAACCGGTAGGCCAGGTCGATGCGGGGAACGCCCGGCGGGACCGGCAGGCCGACGTCGGCGATGCAGATCTGGTCGCCATGCCCCAGTTCGGCCAGCACCCGAGCCAGTTCGGGGTGAACGATTCCGTGTTTCTTCACGTGGTAACTCCTCCGACGGCCAAGATCGCAACATCTCTATCAGGCCGCCCATCACTCTTCCGCCAACTCGGCAACAAGAAGACACCCGTACCGCTGTGGGCTCCACAGCGAGATTGGGCGGGCAGGCGGGGGTCTCGACAGGTCAGTCCAGTGCGCCGAGAGTTGGCTCATCGGGCCATGCGAACGTGATCGTCGTGATCGGGTCGACGACCTTCCCCAAGGGTCCAACGCCGCGGACAATGACCCGGTAGACCCTCCATCACGGTCAGCATGCCGCACACATCGTTTATGTGCAGGCAGAAACGCCACCGGCTGCCGTCCGCTCCCCTCGCCACGCTCAGTTCGACAGGTCAACTCGGTCGGTCGGTGCCGATGAGCATGACGTCGGTGAACAGGGCGCCGGAGCCACCGTTGGAGCACAGGGCGACGCGGGCGCCGGCGACCTGACGGGTCGGGCAGGTGCCGCGGACCTGTTCGACACTGCGGATGACCCGTTGGAGTTGTTGGGCGTTGATTCCGGCGTGGCTGTATGACATCGTGCCGCCATCGGTGGTCACCGGCCAACGACCGCCCGCGCCGATGTGGCCGGCCTCGACGAACGGCCCACCCTCACCGTCCCCACAAAATCCGAACGCTTCGAGCTGGCGGATGATCTCGAACGAGAACGGGTCGTAGAGCTCCAACACGTCGATGTCCTGATGGGTCAGCCCGGCGACATCCATCGCCCGGCGAAACGCCCGTCGACCGACATACCCGGCCGGTTCATCGGCCCCGCTTCCGCGCAGATCCCATGCGGGAGGCATCGTGTACGCCGGGCCGTACGAGTCGCTCGCCCCACCCAGAATCCACGCCGGCGGCGACGGCAGATCGCGGGCCAGGTCGGCGCGAGCGAGAACGAGGCCACACCCGCCCTCGGCCGTCATCGAGCAGTCCAGTAGATGGAATGGGTCGGCAACCATTCGAGAAGCGAGGATGTCGTCGACGGTGAACGGGCCACGACCGTGATACACCGCGGCGGGATTGACATGGCCGTTGTTGCGGATCGTCGCCGCGACCATCGCAAGCTGTTCGGGCGTCGTGCCGTAGCGAGACATGTGGGCGCGGGCCATCAGAGCGAACTCCGCCGCGGTGAACAAGCCGTAGCCGATGACGAACTCGTGGGACGGGCGAGTCCACGGGGCCGTCGCGGCGCGATCTTCGTAGAGCCCGGCTCCCCCGGCGGCGATCAGCACCACGTCGGCCTGGCGGGTGATGATCAGCGCCGCGGCATCGAGCACGGCGGGTATTCCAAAGCTGTGCGGCCGGCGAGTGCATGGGCCAATCCCGAGGTCAATCGACATTTGCTGGGCAAACTCGCCGACGACACCGTCGACGTCGCGCACCGTCAGCCCGGCGTCGGCGAGGGCACCGAAGGCGCCGTCCAGCGCGATCGAGTACGAGTCGTGACCGGGTCGGCGGCGGGCCTGGGCGGTGTTGTGCACCCCGACGATGGCGACGTCCCGCCACGGATTGCGGGCAGTCATGAGGTCTGCTCATGACTGGTCAGCAGCGCGAGCGCCAGCGAACCTGATGACGATGGGGTGCGGGGGCGCAGCCCCCGGGTGAGGACGGTCACGGCCGAGTCGGCGAGACGAGCGCCGCAGGCGCGAGGGTCGCGGCGGAGGTCGGCATCATCGCCGACCAGGCCCGGCGGTCCTCGTCGTCGGCAAGGCGACCTATCCGGGTGACCACGTCAACATCGGGGGATTCGGCCCGCAATGCCGCCGCGGTGCACGACGCCCGAGACCGGTGGGCGAACGGGGCGAACTGGAACGCTCGCATCGCGTTGAGGTGGGTGATCCTCTCGACGACGTCATCGGAGACCCCGGCGAAGCAATCCTCCAACACCTCGGGCGCCGACGGCCACGTCGAGTCGGAATGGGGGAAGTCGGACTCCCAGCAGATGTTGTCGATGTTCAGATGACCGAGCAGTTCCACCCCGACACGGTCGTTGATGAAGCACAGCAACACCCGTTCCAAGAAGCGCTCCGATGGCAGCTGACCACCGGCAATGCGGTTCTGCGTCCAGGCCCCGTGACGACGGTAGACGTGGTCGGCGCGCTGCAGGAAGTGCGGCACCCAGCCGATGTCGCCCTCCGACAGGGCGACCCGCACGTTGGGGAACCGGTCCCACCACGAGCCCCACACCAGGTCACCCCCGGCGAACGCGGAACTCTGCCCCGAGATGGTCATTGCCACACTCGCCGGCGCGTCGGGTGACGTCGACGACGATCGACCACCGGTGCCGATGTGCATGCACACGACCGTGCCCAACTCGTCGCACGCCGCCCACAGCGGGTCCCAGTGGTCGGAGTGGATCGACGGTTGCCCCACCGCCAGCGGGTTCTCCAGGAACGCGATCGCGTGGCACCCCTTGGCATTCAACCGACGCACCTCGGCGACGCATCGATCGATGTCGAAGTACGGCACGAGACCCATCGGGATGAACCGGCCAGGATGCGCCCCGCACCACTCGTCGACGTGCCAGTCGTTGTAGGCGCGGATCATCACCT
>JANNNL010000005.1:0-2571 GCA_031398525.1 Actinomycetes bacterium
GTCAGACCGGCACGCTCGATGGCTTTGTGACCACCAATACGACCATTCCGGCGATCGAGGTCAAGGAGATCCACGCCGTCGTCGTGAGCTGACTCGACGATCGGGAACAAGCTCCGGCGATCCCCGGTTAACATTCCTGACAAGGTAGATCGGCTTTGTCGGAAAGGCGTCGGCCATGATCATCAACGAGAGTGTCCTCGATCTCATTGGCAACACGCCGATGGTCGATGTTTCGATTTTGTCGCCGAACCCGAACGTGCGGATCGTCGGCAAGCTCGAGGGTCAAAACCCGTTCGGCTCGGTCAAAGACCGCATCGCCAAGGCGATGATCGAGCATGCCGAAAAGAACGGCCTGCTCAGCCCCGGTCAGACGATCATGGAACCGTCCTCGGGTAATACCGGCATCGCCCTGGCGGCCATCGCCCGCATCAAGGGCTACCCGATCAAGATCCTCATGCCCACTTCGGTGTCGATCGAACGCCGTCAGATGCTCGAGGTGTTCGGGGCCGAGGTCATCCTCACCCCCGGCGAAGAGGGGTCCAACGGCGCGGTGAAACGGGCGCTCGCACTACATGCTGAGCATCCCGAGTGGTTCATGCCGTACCAGTACGCCAACGACTCGAATCCCCGCGCCCACTACGAAGGAACCGGCCCCGAGATCCTGCGCGACTGCCCCGAGATCACCCACTTCGTTGCCGGGTTGGGCACGTCGGGCACCCTGATGGGCACCGGCCGGTTCCTGAAGGAGAACAAGCCGACCGTCAAGGTGATCGCCGTCGAGCCGCCGCTCGGGGAGCGCGTCGAAGGCCTACGCAACCTCGACGAGGGCTACATTCCGCCGTTGTTCGAGGCCTGGGAAGGGTTCGACCTGCTCGATCGCAAGCGCGTCGTGCGCCCCCGCGAGTCGCTGGAATGGACCCGCCGCCTGGTCAACGAATGCGGCGTGTTCGCCGGCATCTCGGCCGGCGCGGCCATGGCCGGGGCGGCCAAGGTCGCTTCGGAAATTGAGTCAGGCGTGATCGTGTTCATCGTCTGCGACAACGGCTGGAAGTACCTTTCCACCGGGGCATACACCGACGATCTCGACGAGGCTGAGTCCAAGGCCGAAAAGATCATCTACTTCTAACCGCTACTCCCGGCCCTCGTACGGAGCGCCGCATCAGCGGCTGGCGACGAGCAGGATCAGGCCGGCCACGACGATCGCCGAGGCAGCGAGGCGGCGGGCCCCGGCCTTCTCGCCGAGCGTTCGCCAGCCGAGGAACGCAGCGAGCACGACGCTCGATTCGCGGATCGCGGTGACGTACCCCACCGGGGCGCGGCGAAGCGCCAACTGCACCATGCCGTAGGTGATCGTGGCCGCGATGCCGACGAGCAGCAGCTTGCGCCACCGTCGTTGCATGATGCCGACCATGCGCGGGGCGCGCCCACTGACCAGGCCGAACACGGTATTCGATGCCATCGTGCAGACGCTTGACGCGAACACGTACTGGTACGCGTCGCTCTGACGGATTCCTTTGGCATCACACAACGTGTACGCCCCGATCGTCGCCGCGACGATCAACGCCCGACGCACCGGAGCACCATGTACTCGACCCGCGAGGGCGAACAATCCGACACCGATCACGACGATGGCGGTGACTCCGAGCGGCGAGATGTGGTCGCCCAACAACGTCACCCCACCGATCGCGGCGAGCAGAGCACCACCACCGCGGGCGACGGGATAGACCAAGGAGAAGTCGCCCCCGTCGTAGGCGCGGGCGAGAAACCAGCAGTATGGCAGGTGGATCAGCCCCGACAGGGCCGCCCACACCCACGCACCCCGGGGAGGGCCGCCGACGACCGCCATCGCCGCTGCCGAGATCAACCCGGCGAAGAAGAATTGGCCCCAGAGGCTGAGGTAGCGATCTTCGTCGGCCTGCTTGACGATGAAGTTCCATCCGGCGTGGAGCACCGCCGCGCCGAGCGCCAGGATCGTCGCGGTCAACACCGCTGCCGACGCTACCGGTCGACGGCTTGGGGTGGTTGTTCGATGGGGAAGGGCCGTACCCTGGCAGGCGATGGATCGGCCGATCGGGATGTTCGACTCCGGCTTCGGCGGTCTGACCGTCGCCCGAGGCGTCATCGACCTGCTGCCCCGTGAACATCTGGTCTACTTCGGCGACACGGGTCGCTACCCCTACGGCAACCGCGGGCTCGACGAGTTGCGCACGTTCGCCCGTCAGATCGGCTGGAGCTTGGTTCAGGAGCACGACATCAAGGCTCTGGTGGTGGCCTGCAACACCGCGGCGTCGGCCGCGCTCGACGTGCTCGTCGAGGAGATGCCGGTCCCGGTGATCTCGGTGATCGAACCCGGAGCCCGAGCTATGGTCCAAGCGACCCGCAACGGTCGCGTTGGGGTGATTGCCACCGTGGCCACCGTCGGTTCGGGCAGCTATCAACGCGCTGTTGCCGCAACCGGTGCCGACGTTGAGTTGACCTGCGCAGCGTGCCCGGGCTTCGTCGAGTTTGTCGAACGTGGCGAAACCAGTGGCGATCAGGTCACGGTGCTCGCCGAGCGAATGCTCGCCCCGG
>JANNNL010000006.1:0-2652 GCA_031398525.1 Actinomycetes bacterium
GATCGGCGACGCCCGACCGCAGCCCGCCCGGCGTCACCTGGGCGACGAACTCGGGCGAGAAACGCACCTCGATGTCGGAATCAGTCGCATCAGCCAAGTTGTCCAATACCCAGGCCAGTTGCCGACCCGCCGGAGTGTCAGGCAGCCCCGACGACGACACAGAGGTTGTGGCGACGGACTCCGACGTCGTGCTCGGCTCGGTCGTCGTCGTCGTCGACGCCGCGACCAAGCCTGTGGTTGTCGATACCTCGACGGTTGTCGCGGACCCGCCGTCAGATTCCGACGAGGTGGAACAGCCGACCGCGATGATCATCAAGGAAAACGAGCAGAACAAAGCAGGGTGAAGCCTCATGACCCCAGTCTGATCCTCCGACGATGGACTGGAGTCCGACCTGCGACTGATCCGTCTCAGCTCCCAGACTGAACCGCGGTGGTCGCCGGTGCCGACACCGACGTGACGACCGGCGCGGCGGCGATAGTTACCGGCCGATCATCGGAACCGGTGACGTAGTCGGTGACCCCGTAGTACGTACGCCAGGTCGCTTCGTCAACCACCTGAACCTTCTCGGCCATCGCCAGGAGTTGTTCGAGCGTAGCGCATCCCACAGGGCGATGTCCTCGGTGCGGTCACCGACGAACAGTGGTGGCTCGGGGGAAGACGCCGTCGTCTGCGCAACCCGTCGCGACAGGCGTTCAGCACGCAGCGATTGAGGTATCAACCACCGCGATACGCGTCGGAGCGGTGAGCGATCGTTTCGACCCAGACGATCTCGATCTCCTCGCCGATGCGGTACAAGATGCGGTAGTTCCCGACGCGAGCGGAGTGGAGGCCGGCGAGGCCCAGACCAAGCGATTTGCCAACGCGGTGAGGGTTCTCGACCAGCGGTCCGAAGATGAACACGCTGATCGGGTCGGCGAACATCTGTGGATTGCGTTGGAGAAACCGTTTGGCCTGCCGCGACAGGTCAACGCCGTAGGTCACCGCGGCTGCCGGCTCGGAAGCTCAGCGTCGGGCAAATCCTCACCGGTAGCTGCGAAGTGTGCTCGATCGGCACGTAGGTCGTCGAGCGTCATGCGGGTGTAGCCCGACGCATCGCCTCGGTCCTGAGCAGAGTCGGCCGATGTGACCTGATCGAGCACGCCGGGAACCGAGAGCCAGAAGATGGTGTCTTCAAGCGCCTCGTATTCCTCCACCGTCATCATCACGACCGCCGGCTTGCCGTTCTTGGTAATCAGAACGTGCTCCGAATGGGCCGTGATGTCAGCGATGACGGCGCTGAGGTCTTGGCGTGCTTCCGCCACGGTCAAGGTCTTCATGCGGCGATGTTAGCGTGAATTCTCGCCATGACGCGAGCGGGAATCAGCCGCCGGCGACGGCAGGGATGATCGAGACGGTCTCGCCGTCGGGCACCTTGGTGTCGAGGCCGTCGAGATAACGCACGTCGTCGTCGGAGACGAACAGGTTGACGAAGCGGCGCAGCTTGCCCTCGTCGTCGAACAACCGATCACGGAACCCCGGGTGTGCCTCTTCGAGTTGGCCGAGCACGTCGGCGAGCGTGTCACCCTCGACCTTGACGGTCGAGTTGCCGCCCGACAGGGGGCGCAAGGTGGTCGGGATTCGGATGGTCACTGCCATGGGGCGAAACCCTACCGTCCAAGTCAGGATTCAGACGAAGACGCCCAGAGTTCGGTGCTGCCAACCTGCGAAAAACGGCACGTCACCACCGGGAATGCCCGGCTGCATCAACGTGTTCGCAGAATCTCCGCCATCGCGTCGGCCAGCGGACCAGGGTCGCCATCAACGATCTCGGCATACACCTTGACCTTCGGCTCGGTGCCACTGGGACGGACCTGTACCCGTGCATTCGGGCCACATTGCAGCCGGAGCAACCCCGCCTCGTCGAACCAGGTCACCTCGGTCACGGTGACCTCTGCGAGCGTCTCTGGAGGATTTGCGCGCAAAGCCGCAACGGCCGCTCGACTCTCGGCCGGGGACCGCCGAACCGAGCGTTGGGTCGTGCAGTGACGACCGAATCGCTCCGCCAGATTGTCGAGGCGGTCCTCGATCGAACGTCCCTGGCCCTTGGCGGCGGCAGTGATCTGGGCCATGACGACGGCCGCACCAATACCGTCCTTGTCGACTGGGGTTGGAGTGACGAGGTAGCCGAGTGCCTGTTCGTAGCCGAACACGAACCGCTGCTCAGGACGTCGACGCACCGCGTCGGCAATCCACTTGAAGCCCGTGAACGACTCGGCATACTGCACTCCCGCAGCAGTCGCCATCTTGCCGAGCAACGTCGACGACACCAGCGTGGTGACCACGAGTCGGTCGTCGCCGGACGTCTGGGCAAGCACGTAGTCGGCCAGCAGTGCACCGATCTCGTCGCCGGTCAACAATCGCCAGTCACCCGACCGTGTCGGGATGGCCACGCCGAGACGATCGCCATCGGGGTCGTTGGCGAGAGCCAGGTCGGCGTCCAGCGACCGCGCCAACTCAATCACCCGGTCCATCGCCCCCGGCTCCTCGGGGTTGGGGAAGGAGACCGTGGGGAATGCTCCGTCGGGCTCGAACTGCTCGGCCACGACGACCGGCGCCGGTAATCCGGCCTGCTCGAACGCCTGCTCCAACAGTCGCCCAGCGACGCCGTGCAA
>JANNNL010000672.1:0-6068 GCA_031398525.1 Actinomycetes bacterium
GCCGTCACCACTTCGACCGTGTCTCCTTCGTCGAATACTCCTCGTACATCGATGACCCCGGCGGGGAGCAGCGACGTATTGCGTTCCACCAGAGCACGGCGAGCGCCATCGTCGATGGTCAGCGTGCCATTGACTGCGCTGGCGAAGCCGATCCAGAGCTTGCGGGCGGGCATACGCCGATCGTGAGGCTCGAAGACGGTTCCGACGCCCGCCGTACGGGCGACGGCATCGACGACGGCGTTAGGACGTCCGGCTTGGGCGATCACCGCTCTCACGCCCGACCAGCTGGCGATGCGGGCCGCGTTGAGCTTAGAAGCCATGCCGCCGCTCCCCCGGTTCGACGCCGACGCGCCGGCGTTGACCGCCAGTAGCGGGTCGTCAGCTCGCACCAGTTCGACCAGCTTTGCCGTCGGATCGAGGCGAGGGTCGCTGGTGTACAGCCCCGGGGTGTCGGTGAGTAACACCATGACATCGGCGCTGATCAGATGGGAGATCAGGGCCGCAATCCGATCGTTGTCCCCCCAACGAATCTCGTCGCTGGCGATCGCATCGTTCTCGTTGACAATCGGAACACAGCCCAGTTCCAAGAGCCGGTTCAGAGTCTGGCGGGCGTGCAGGTACTGACGGCGATTGACGAAGTCCGGGGGCACAACCAGCACCTGTGCTCCGACCAAACCGTGGTTGGCCAGCTCGGCGTTGTAGACGTCCATGAGCCGGGATTGTCCGACTGCGGCGAGCGCTTGCAGCGTCGGCATGTCCGATGGGCGGGTCGGCAAGCCCATCGCCGCGACCCCCGCCGACACCGCCCCGGACGAAACAAGCACCACCTCATGGCCCGCGGCCCGTAGCTGCGCCGCCTGATCGCAGAGCGATGCAATGGTCGCCCGATCGATCACGCCACGATGGTCGGTGATCGACGACGTGCCGATTTTGGCGATGACGCGACTCATGGCTGCGCTCCCCTAACCACCACCATCATTGTCATTGCGACCGAAGACTCGTCGCGCCCCGACTCATCGGTCGGGCACGTAATCGAAGGTGAATGCGCCGATCGTCACAGCATCGCCTTCGACGGCTCCGGCCCGAGCCAACAACCGACCGACGCCCAATCGCTTCAGTCGTAGGTCGACGAACATCAGAGCGTCGCGATTCGTCAGGTCGTTGAGGGCCACCGTGCGTTCCGCTGCCCGGCCATGGACGCGGAACTCGCCCTCGCCAAGCCGCTCCACGTAGACGCCCTCGGGCTCGGGGCGCAGGATGACGTAGGCCTCGCCCGACTTTTCTTCTCGACGGGCCTCCGATACCAGACTCGCCAAGCGACCGACGACCGCCCGTACCCCGTCGCCGGTGGCGGCCGACATCATCGGGCCGTCCCAATCGTGGAGCTGCAAATCGGACTTCGAGCCGACGATCAATCGCGGCCGTTCGAGTAGTTCAGGCTTGTAGGCGCCTAGCTCACCGAGCAGAATCTCGGCCTGACGCTCGGGGGTCATGTCGTCGTCGAGGGCCGTGAGGTCAACCATCACACACAGCACCCGGGCCCGCTCGATATGGCGGAGAAACTGGTGACCGAGCCCCTTGCCCTCACTGGCACCCTCGATCAGACCGGGAATGTCGGCGACAATGAAGTCGGTGGACGCATCGAGGCTGACCACGCCGAGGTGAGGTTCGAGCGTGGTGAATGCGTAGTCGGCGATCTTCGGCTTGGCCGCCGAGATCGTCGAGATGAACGTGCTCTTGCCGGCATTCGGGAACCCGACCAGGGCGACGTCGGCCATCAGCTTCAGTTCGAGCTTCAGCCACTTTTCGTTGCCATGTTCGCCTTGCTCGGCGAACGACGGCGCCCGGCGCCGGTTCGAGAGGAATCTCGCATTGCCGCGACCACCGCGGCCGCCAGGGGCGGCGAGCCAACGATCGCCGTGATTGACCAGGTCGGCAAGCACTTCACCGGAGTACAGGTCGCGCGCCACGGTGCCTTCGGGAACATGAACGATCAGGTCGGCGCCCGACTTGCCGTGCATGTCTTTGCCCTTTCCGTGGACGCCGTCACCGGCGCGACGGTGGGGATGATCGCGAAACGCGAGCAGCGACGAGATGTTGCGGTCGGCGACGAGCCAGATGTCGCCACCCTTGCCGCCATCACCGCCGTTGGGGCCGCCCATGACGACCGGTCCCTCACGACGGAACGCGACACAGCCCGCGCCGCCATCGCCTCCCCGTACATTCAGTTGCGATTCATCAACAAATCCGGCCATAGCGTCGTTCGAGGCTACCTCCCGCATGGCACGCCCACGCTGTGACACACCCCCTCTGTACTGTGCCAGTTGATGACCGATGCCGAGCTCGCCCCCCACGCCGCACACCAGCAGCCCGAACCCGCGTCAGGAGACCCCGATATGGCTGAGCGGGCCGAGCGCTGGGCCTCGACGATGGCCGGCGTCGCCAACGACGATCTGACGGTGGCCCACACCGATTCGTGGGCCGGTTCGGGCACCCGGGCGACTGTTACCCGCGAGGTTCGTGAGACCAACGAGCGAGCATCGCTGGCACCGCTTGCCACCCTCGCCGAGGCCGACGGCAACCGGGCCGTCGAGGAAGAGCCCGATCCGTGGCGCACGTGTTTCGAACGCGACCGTGACCGCATTCTCCATGCCGCGGCGTTCCGTCGCCTGGCTGGCAAGACCCAGGTGGTCATCTTCCCCGACGATCACCAGCGCACCCGGCTCACTCACGCGTTGGAAGTCGCCCAGGTCTCCACCGCGGTCGCTCGGGCGCTCGGGCTCAACGTGGTGCTCGCCGAGGCCATCGCCCTCGGCCACGACTGCGGGCACGGTCCCGGGGGTCACGCGAGCGAAGATGCGTTGTCGCCCTATGTCGACGGCGGCTACGACCACGCGCTCTGGGGTGCCGATGTCACCCTGTCCCCACTCAACCTGTGCGCCGAGACACTCGACGGCATCCGGAATCACTCGTGGTCGCGGCCGGCTCCGGGCACGCCCGAGGGCGAGGTTGTGTCGTGGGCCGACCGCATTGCCTACGTGTGTCACGACTTCGAAGACGCGGTCGCGTCGGGCATCGTCGCCACCGACATGCTGCCCGCCGAGGTCCGGGCTCGGTGCGGCCCTACCAGGTCACGCCAACTCCGCTACTTCATCGGCGCGATGGTCGACGCCGCAGCCAGCTACGGCCGCATCGGCATGAGCGCCGAGGCGGCGGCCACGTTGGCGACGTTCCGGGCGTTCAACTACACCCACGTTTACCTTCGCCCGGCCTCCAAAGCCCAGTCGGCCGCCGTGATTCCGCTGCTCAGAGCGCTCGTTGAGCACTACGCCGATCGCCCGAACCACCTGCCCGCCGACCGCTCAGACGGCATAGATGCGGGCAGCGCCGAGGCGGTCCACGCATCGGTTGCCTATGTCGCGGGTATGACCGACCGCTTCGCCTGCCGCCAAGCCGTTGCCCTGCTCGGTTGGAGCAGCGATCGCCTTCCTGCCGGCATCGGGGTGTCGTGAGCATCCTGACATGCGGCACCACCCGGAAAACAACGAAAGGCCCCGGGCCGGAGCCCGGGGCCTTCGTTCAGAACCTGGAGTCGCTCAGCCTTCGAGCGGAAGGACGTCGACGATCTTGCGACCGCGACGAACACCGAACTTCACCGCGCCGTCAGCGGTCGCGAACAGCGTGTCGTCGCCGCCGAAACCGACGTTGTTGCCCGGGTGAAACTTCGTACCACGCTGGCGCATGATGATCGTGCCTGCATGGATGGCCGTGCCGTCGAACACCTTGACGCCGAGGCGCTGGGCGTTGGAGTCACGCCCGTTACGGGTAGAACCGCCACCTTTAGTCTTCGACATGGCTCAGCCTTTCGCGATCGAGGTGATCTCGACCGACGTGTAGCGCTGGCGGTGCCCGTAGCGCCGCCGCTGATTGGTCTTGTTCTTGTACGTGAAGCCATCGATCTTCGGGCCCTTGATCTCGCCAAGCACCCGACCCTTCACCGAAGCCCCAGCAAGCTGGGCGGGTGTGGCGAGCACCGTGTCGCCATCGACGAGCATCACCGGGGTAAAGCTCACCTCCGCGCCTTCGTCGGCTCCGAGGAGCTCAACCGCGACGGTCTGCCCTTCGGAGACCTTGGCCTGCTTACCACCGGATGCGATTACTGCGTACATAGCGGTTTGCGATCCTATCTGCCGGCAACGCCGACGACAATCAAACGTGGGCCCGGATGGCCCATGGACAGAAGAAAACTTCCAGGTCAGTCGAGGGTCAGTCGATTTTGAGGCGAGGGTCAGTCGAGTAGGGAGTGGTTGATGACGACTCCTCGGCCCTGGCAGATCACACAGGTGTCGGCGAAGGCGGTGAGCATGCCCTCGCCGATGCGCTTGCGGGTCATCTCGACCAGGCCGAGTTCGGAGATGTCGAAGACCTGGGTGCGGGTCTTGTCGCGCCCCAGGGCGGACCGGAACGCGTCGACCACCTTGCGACGATTCTCTTTGATCTCCATGTCGATGAAGTCGATCACGATGATGCCACCAACGTCACGTAGTCGCAGCTGACGGGCAATTTCCTCGGCCGCTTCGACGTTGTTGTGAAACACCGTCGATTCGAGGTTGGACGTGCCAACGTTCTTACCCGTGTTCACGTCGATGACCGTCAAGGCCTCGGTGTGTTCGATGATCAGCGACCCGCCCGAGGGCAGCCACACCTTGCGGTCGAGCGCCTTGTGCAACTGTTCGTGGACGTGGTGCTTCTCGAACAGCGGCAACCCTTCGGCGGCCGCGTCGTAGAACTCCACCCGATCGGCGAGTTCAGGGTTCATCACCTCGATATACGACTTGACCTCGTCGTACAAGCGGCGATCGTCAATCACGATGCCGCGGTACTCGGCGTTGAACTCCTCGCGGATCACCCGCACCTCAAGCGATGGCTCGCGGTACAAGAGACTTGGCTGATTCCGCTTGCGAGCGACCTCCGCGCGCCTGTGGATATCAGCCCAGGTCTCGGCGAGGCGCACCACGTCGGCGCGCAATTCCTCTTCCGATGCGCCCTCTGCGGCGGTTCGCACGATCAATCCGTGCTCGGCCGGCTTGACCCGGTCGAGGATTGCCCGCAGACGACGGCGCTCGTCATCGGGCAGACGCTTGGAGATGCCATACGTCTTGGAGTTGGGGATCAGGACGACGAATCGGCCGGGCAGCGAGACCTCTTGGGTCAGGCGAGCGCCCTTGGCACCGATCGGATTCTTGGTGACCTGGGCCACGAGCAACTGCCGGGCCTTGATCATGTTTTCGATCTTGGGCTTATCACCCCGCTCGACAATGTCTTCGGAGTCGTATTGCACGTCGCCGCGATACAGCACGGCATTCTTCGGAGTGGCGATGTCGACGAACGCGGCCTCCATGCCCGGAAGCACGTTCTGGACCCGACCGAGATAGATGTTGCCGTGGATTTGGGCGACGTCGTCGGCCGGGCGGCTGACGTAATGCTCGATCAGGCTGCGGCCTTCGAGGACCGCAACCTGCGTGAGCCCCGCGCGGGCCTGCACGCACATGAGATACCGGCCGACGGGCCGACCGTTGCGCTCGCGGCCTCGCTTGCGCTCAATCGTCTCGCCGGCGTCGGCGGCCGACTCCCGGCCCCGAGCCTTCGGCTTGTTCGGTTCGCGCTTCTTCTTGCGGTCGTTGCGAGGGGCCTCGGATGCCGCGGCTGAGCCCTCGGTCCGAGGCTCACCACCCGGCCGCTTCGGCCCGCGGCCTGGCTGCTTGTCGGGTCCGGCCTTCCCATCGGGATCACCGGCCTCAGATTTGCCGGCATCGGGCTTGCCTCCCTTGGCCCTTCCGCTCTGACGTCCCGGCCGAGGCTTAGAAACCACTTCCGCTAGGGCAGGCGCACCAGAGCCCACCGGTGGGGCTGGACGAGTATCACCAATACGGGGCCGGCGACGGACCAACGCCTCGGCGGCGGCCTCGGGGTCGCGCTGGGTCGGCGGGCTCGAGGACGGCAACATCTCGACCTGGATCTCGGTGTTCTCCGCGACCGGAAGCTGCTCCTCGATCGTCATCTTGACA
>JANNNL010000118.1:0-3475 GCA_031398525.1 Actinomycetes bacterium
CAGGCGTTGCCGTTCCTGGTGCTTGTCGTGGTGATGTCGACGTTCCTGGGCCGGTCGATCGCGGCGACTGTGCTGGTCACGAGCATCGTGTTGTGGGCTCGACCGGCGAGGGTGTTCCGCTCGCAAGTACTCAAGGTCACCGAGTTCGGTCATGTCACTGCGGCCCGGGCCATGGGTGCCGGCACGCCCCGCATCCTGTTCACCCACCTGATTCGCCGTCTCGTTCCGTTGGCTGCCGCCCAGACCGTCCGCGTCGCCAACATCGCCGTGATGATCGAAGCCTCACTGGCCTTTCTGGGGTTGGGTGACGCGAATCGGCTCAGTTGGGGTTCGACGCTGTACTTCGCCAACACTCACAACGCGGTGCTGACCGATGCCTGGCTCTGGTGGATCGTGCCGCCAGGCATCGCCCTGACCATCGCCATCGTCGGCTGTGCCTTTCTCGCCTACGCCGTCGAGGAATGGGCCGATCCCCGCCTGGCCCGCGGAACTCGACCGCGGCCCCGCCGCCGAACGCGACAACCTGTGGGTCAGTCGACTCTTGGCACCACCATCATCGATCCGAACGTCGCCAGCCTGGCGTTGTCGGGGCTGGTCGTCACGTATCGTTCGGTCGGAGGAGATGTCCCGGCCGTGCGGGGCGTCGACCTCGACATCCGTTCCGGGCGAATCATGGGACTCGTTGGTGAGTCGGGCTCCGGAAAGTCGACGCTTGCGGTGGCCATCGTCGGCCTTCATAGACCGCCGGCCAAGGTCAACCACGGCGAGGCGCTGATCGGCGGGCACCCGGTGAACCTGGCCCGGCGGGCGACGGTTGAGCCCTTGCGGGGTCGGGCGATCGGGTTCGTCCCACAGAACGCCATGACGGCATTAAATCCCTCGTATCGGGTGCTGCGCCAGGTCATCGAGGCCGCCAAAGTCAGCCCGCTTCCCGATCCGGCGGGGCGAGCGGCCGAGTTGCTCGATCTGGTGGGCATTCCCCGGAACCGTTGGCGGGCCTATCCGCACGAGTTGAGCGGCGGAATGCGCCAACGGGTGGTGATCGCCACCGCACTGGTCAACAAGCCCGGGCTGTTGATTGCCGACGAGCCGACCAGCGGGCTCGACGTCGGCACTCAAATGTCGATCCTGCGGTTGATTGGCGATCTGCGGGCGAGTCTCAACCTCGGTGTGCTGCTGATCTCGCATGACTTGCCGATGTTGTCGCAGATCGCCGATGACCTGACGGTGATGTACGCCGGTCGTGTCGTCGAGGATGGCCCGACCGCCCAGTTGATCGCCGACCCGCAGCATCCATACACGCGGGGCCTGCTGCGGTCATTTCCTCCGCTGCGCGGCCCGCGAGACCTGCTGGTCGGGATTCCGGGGGATCCACCCGACCTTCGCTCGTTGTCGGTTGGATGTTCGTTTGCGAAACGTTGTCCGTTCGTCGAGCCGCGCTGTGTGGTGGCCGAGCCGGAGCTTCGTCCGATCAGCCAGACCCGTTCGGCTGCCTGCGTGCTCGTGAGTTCTTCCAACGCGGGGCCAGGAGCGGCACAGCCCGTCGGCGCCTTCGGCGTGGGTTCCTCGTGACTCCGCCGGTCCTCGCCCAGATGATCGGCGTCTCCCAGCGGTATCGGACCGACGAGCGGCCGATCGACGCCGTCCACGACGTGGATCTCAGCGTCGCTGCGGGTGAGATCGTCGGACTCGTCGGACCAAGTGGTGCTGGCAAGAGCACGCTCGGTCGATTGTTGCTCGGGCTGGAACGGCCCAGTGCAGGCCGGGTCACCGTCGATGGTACCGACCTGGCCTCGCTGAGCCCACGAGCGCTGCGCACGCTTCGTCGACAATTTCACCTGATCCTCCAAGACCCGTTCTCGAGCCTCCACCCCGGGCTACGGGTTGGCACGATCGTCGCCGAGCCGATGAAGATCGGCCACGCGCTGAAGCCCGATCGAATTCGAGCCGTGCTGGCGGGCTTGGAACGGGTCGGATTGAGTCCGGCCGACGATTTCGCCCGGCGATATCCTCACGAATTGTCGGGAGGACAGCTGCAGCGGGTCGCGGTCGCCCGAGCATTCGTGGCTCGACCCCGCCTGGTAATCGCCGACGAGCCGACGTCGATGCTGGATGCATCGTTGCGAGCCGGAATCCTGGAATTGCTTGCTCATCTGCGTGACGATGTTGGCACGGCGATCGTGTTCATCACCCACGACCTGGCATCGGCGCGTTGCCTGTGCGATCGTGTCGTGGTGATGTCCGCGGGACGAATCGTCGCCGACGCGCCACCGGATGATCTGATCGCCAACCCCCCGAATGAGCTGGTCGCCGAACTGGTCAGCGCCAGCGAGTTCGCCATTCCCGATGCCCGGCCCGACAATCACCTACTCGCAAACCGATGACCAACTGAAGGAAGATCAACCAATGTCCGATCGAGCGAAGCTCATCTTCTTCACCTCGGCAGACTGCCGGGTCAATGCCCGCCCGGTGCGCAACGCGCTGCATTTCGCCCTGGTGGCCCATCAGGCTGGCCTGAGCACCGAGGTGCGACTGGCCGGTGACGCTGTGCGAGTCGTACAGGATGACGGCCTGGCCGATTCGCAAGACGGCCGAGAGGCGCGCCAGAAGCTGGCCGAGTACAGCGCGACCAAGGGCTTCACCAGCCTTTGACCAGGTTGCATTGACACCCGTGGGGTGTCCGACCAGCAGATTGACACCATCGGCGGCGTCCGTCGCGACCTAGAAGACATCCTGACCGAAGTAGCCGAAGGAACGTCACGCTTCATCTTCCTCGGGTAAGTCGGGGGCACGATCGCTAGTCCGTCTGTGAGGATGGCGTCTCCGCCACCCAACGAGAGTGAACGCGAGTGCCCAGCACGGACCAGCCGACGCAACGAGTGACCGGACGCGGTTGGCGGGTGCGCGATTTCCATGCGCCCGATCTTGAACGGGTCGTCCTGCTCTATGAACTGACGCGAACGCTCCCCGACAGCACACCATTGAGCCTTGTTGCGCTGATCAGTGCGCTGCGCGCCGGTCAGCCGACCGTTATCGCCGTGTCGGGCGACGACATCGTCGGATTCGCGGTGACCGAACTCATCGAGGATCGCGGTCGTCTCCTCGGACTTCGCATCCATCCGAACTGGCGCGGTCGGGGGCTCGGGTCTGGGCTGGTCCACGCGATCGAAGACCGGCTCCTTCACGCCGGGGTGCGTCGAATCGAGGCCCTTCTCGGCTCCGGTCAAGTCGGGGAGGAAGCCCTGCTCAATCGGGGTTTCGAAGCGACCCGGGGCCTCACCCTGTTCAGCAAAGACGTTCCCTTGACCCCGGACGAGGTCAATGTGCTCGACGCCTGGGGCGGCGAACTGATCGACGAACGCGAGTGGGACGCCATAGCCGGAATGGTCGAACTCAAGGCATTGATCGACGATCGGCTCCTGTGTCCGCTCCTTGAACCCGACCTGGCCGATCGGTACGGCCTGGCGGTTCCGTC
>JANNNL010000129.1:0-10581 GCA_031398525.1 Actinomycetes bacterium
CCCTGCTGGCGGTGGTCGCCTCGTGCAACAAGTACGGCGTCACCCCGGGTATCCACGCCAACCCGGCCATCGCCGCCAAGCGTTACCAGCAGGGCTTCCGCATGATCACCGTCGGCTACGAGATCTTCGCCGCCCAGACCGCCCTGCGCAACGACGGCAACATCGCCCGCGCCAACATCGCTGGCTGACCGTGGTCGGGGCGGGGACTGGCTCGGGCCCGGGTCTCCCCGTAAACAGGTCTCGGCGCGGTGGGTCCCGCATCTGGGACTCACCGCGCCGAGATGGCTAGGTACGAGTCCGCAGAACCGCAACTCCGTCACCGGTCAGACGATCGAGCCCGTCGCCACGGCCGGCGAGGAATAAGGCAACGTCCTGCGCCGTGCCCGTGACCTCGGGACCGTCGCCGTGCGACCATTCCTGATCGCCGACGACATAGCGCACACCGGAGATGTCGTTGCCGAAGAACTTGCGCGCTTTAGGGCCGGTGACGGTGTCGAGCACCACGCGCATGCGGTCGTTCGGGATATCGCGTTCCATGCCCAGCGGGCGGCGGATGTCGAGCCCGTGGATGACCCAGTCGGTCAGCGGCGCGTCGTACCCCGCACCAGGCGGCTTGAACGGATGCCGCAGATTGCTGCGGACCTGATCGGCCAACTGGCGAGTGGTGTACTTCGCCCCATCGGCCTTGGCAATCTGATCGGCCACCTTGTCGAAGTTGCCGCGGGCCTTGAGCATTCGCCAGGCAACTTTGGGGATCGAATAGTTCCACTCCATCGCCAGATGGGCAACGACGTTCTTCACCGTCCACCCCGCCGACAAACTCGGCGTGCTCCACTGCTCATCGGTGAACGAATCGAGCATGTCGGCGACGGCCAAACGCTCCGCAGCAATCTCGGTCAACAAGTCCATTTCCCCAGCGTACGCCACAGAAAGCAGAGCGGGTGCACGTCAGCTTTCACGGCCGCTACTGTGCCGAGACACGCCACGGGGCGTTCGATCGGAGGAAACCATGACCGTTTCAGTTGTCACCGGAGCGTCGACGGGGATTGGTTTCGCGACGGCGCTTCACCTGGCCCGCCAGGGCCACCGGGTCCATGCGTCGGTCCGCTCGTTAGCCAGCGGCGCGGCGCTCGCGGCGGCGGCCGATGGTCTCGACCTGTCGTTGATGGTCATGGACGTCGACGACGACGCGTCTGTCGCCGACGCGTTCGCCCCGATCGTTCGCGACACCGGGGTCGACGTCCTGGTCAACAACGCCGGCATCGCCGCTGGTCATGCCATCGAAGACACACCGTTGTCCGACTTCCAACGGTCAATGAATACCAACGCGTGGGGCATGTTGCGGTGCATCCAGGCCGTCCTGCCGTCGATGCGGACTCGCGGTTCGGGCCACATCGTCAACGTGACATCCGTCGCCGGACAGTTGGCCAGCGCCGGTCACGGGGCGTACGCGATGTCGAAGTGGGCCGCCGAGGCGCTGACCGAGGTGTTGGCCGCCGAAGTGATGCCGTTCGGGATTCGCGTCGCCGCAATCGAGCCGGGGGTGATCCTCACCCCGATCTTTGAAAAGGGTGTCCCCGAGGACCCGACCACGCCATATGTCGGTGGGCGCCGGTTGGGGGAGTTCTTCATGAACTCGCTGACGAACAGCCCGGCCAGCCCCGAGATCGTCGCCGCGGCGATCTGGCACGCGATCACCACCGACGAGCCGAAGCTCCGTTACCTGGTCGGTGCCGATGCCGAACGACTCGGGGCCTACCGCCGCTCGATCACCAACGAGGAGTGGATCACCCGTCAAGCCGATCCCGACGACGCGGCGTGGCGAGCCTGGATGGCCAACGCATCCGGCGTCGCGATGCCCCCGCCCGCATAAGCCACCCGCTTTCAGCCGAGCAACCGCACGGTGTCGACCCTGACCAGTCCCAGTTCAACCGGCCCTTCGGTCAACGTCTCATGACGACCGTATCGGGGATCGTCCCCACCAATGGGCTGCGAATACGACTCGACCCCGCCGTTGACGAGGTTGATGATCACGTAGCGCTCGATGCCAGCCTTGGCATAGATGCGCTGCTTGGTCGAGCGATCACGGACCAGTGAAGATCCGGCCACGTCGATGACGACAGCAACCTCTGATCCGGAACGAATGAGACGGGCCTTCGGTCATCTTCTCGACCAGCACCCCTTCGTAGAGTTCGAGCGGGTCACCATCGAGCAGCACGCCGCCGTCGATCATCTGGTGATACTGGGCAACACTGAGTCGGACCAGCGAAATCGCCGGGCCGGCACCGGACCGTCGCGTGTGCCGGTGCCTACGATCAAGCGATGCCGTTCGAGATCGCCTACGCCCCCGCCGACCCTTCCGACAGTCGGGGGCACCTGCTCGATCTGTATCTGCCCGAGTTGCCGGTAGCCGAGCGGGTTCCGCTGGTGATCTGGTCGAGCGGGTCGGCGTTCTACTCCGACGATGGCAAGGCGGGCGCGGTCGATGCGGCGGCGTACTTCAACCCGATCGGGTGGGCGGTCGCCGGCGTGAGCGTGCGATCGAGCAGCCAGGTCCGCTTTCCCGGGCAGGTGCACGACATCAAGGCGGCCGTCCGCTGGCTGCGGGCGCACGCCGACGAGTACGGCCTCGATGCCGGGCGGTTCGCCACGATGGGCGACTCGTCGGGTGGTTGGATGGCGATGATGGCGGGCCTGACCGCAGCCAACGCAGAGTTGGAGGGCGACCTTGGCGTGACCGGGGTGTCGTGCGCCGTCCAGGCGGTCATCGACCTCTACGGACCGACCGACTTCCTGCAGATGGATGCTCATATGGTCCCCGGCGCGCTCGACGAGTTCAACGCGATGGTGAATACGACCGACGGCCATGCCGATGCCCGGTCTCCTGAATCGTGCCTGCTCGGAGCCCCGATTCACACCGTTCCCGAGTTGGCCGCGGCGGCGAATCCGGTCGCGTACGTGTCGGCCGCGGCACCGCCGACGTTGATCGTCCACGGTGGCGCCGACCAGCTTGTGCCGCACCATCAGAGTGAGCTGCTCTACGGCGCGTTGGCCGCCGCGGGGACCGATGCGACCTTCGTGTCGATCCCCGGGAATCGCCACGAGAAGCCGTATCTCGCGGATTCCCGCGCGTCGGTTGGACGGGTGGTCACGTCAACCCGGGCAGCGGGGGCCGACCTGTCCCTGTTGCATGATGAGGGGCCGACGTGGGCTGCGGTTGCGGCGTTTCTGCGGCATGCGCTGGCGGTTGCCTGACGTCCGCGGTCCGTTTTTTGGTTGCGGATTACGACGGAAACCGTCACGAATCGCAACCAGAATCCGACGCGATCCGATCTACTCGGCGAGGACGCCTGACATCCAGTCGGTGATCACCGCAAGGACCTCGGCGTTGTTCAACTCGAACATCGAGCCATGTCCGTTGCCGTGGACCCCCACCGACGCGAGATCGATGTGTTCGGCGGCGCACCCCGCCTGAACCAGGAACTCGACCAATGGCGGGTTCGTGAACCGGAACACCGATGCCTCGCCCGACACCACGGCAATCGGCACCTCCGCCAGGTTTGCCAACCGGCGCGGAGGCGACGCTTGCAGCACCCGCGCCGGAGCCCCCGGAGCCGGAGGGTCCTCGTGGACCAACGCCAGTTCCGAGGGTGACGTCGCAGGCGGGTCGTAGGTGAGCGGCGCGCCGGCGACGCCCCATTGCAGGGTCGTCGGGCCGAACATCGGGTTGAATGCCGGGCCGATCGGTTCCAACGCGATCAGGCCCTTGACCAGGGCGGGGCGAGCATCGGCGATCAGGAAACCGGCCGGCCCGCCGAGCGAGTTACACAGTACGAACGACGGCCCGATCTGGTCGAGCAGCTCAACGAGGCGGGTCTGCTCCACGGTCTGGCGGTCGACGGCATCACCGGCGAACGGCCCACTCCATGCGAGGAATTGACGTAGCGCCGGGTCGGCCGGGTCGTTGCGATCCCCCGGCCATTGGGTATGCGCTGCCGCAAACGGCATCTCGGGCGGCGGAATGAAGATGCCGGTCAGCACCTGCACGGGGAGCGACGGTCCCGCCTCGCCCATCACCTCGGGAATGTACGGCGAACGGCCGTGGCCGGGGCGATCGACCACGTAGACGACGTAGCCCGCGGCGACCAGCAGGTCGCTCCACCCTGGTCGGCCGTCGGGCGTTGTCAAGTAATCGAGCCCCTGCCCACCGCCACCGTGGATCAACACGATCGGGTAGGGCTGGGTGACCTCAACGGGCGCTTCCCAATAGACGTACATCGGGCCGCGAGCGACACCAAACGCCGGGTCGGGATCGGTCCCCACCCAGAAGTGGCCACGCCGCGATGTGATCACGGCAACCTCGGCGGGGACCGACGCGGGGACCGCTGCAGGGACAGATGCGGGGGTCATCAGTTCGTCCGGAAGGTGACTTCGCCGAGTCCTTCGTTGAACTGGGCCGCGACCGAATCGCCAACCTGGAACGGAATCGCCTTGATGAACGAGCCCGACAAAATCGTGTGCCCGGCCTCGGGCGACACGCCGTACTCGTGGAGCTTGTTGACCAGCCAACACACCGCGTTGAGCGGGTTGCCCATCACGGCGCGAGCCATGCCCGACTCCTCGATGTCGCCGTTGATCGCCAACGTTGCGCCGACGTTGCGGACGTCGATGTCCTTCAGCTTGAACGGGTTGCCGCCGAGAATCACATAGCCGCAGGCCGCCGCGTCGGAGATCGAGTCGACCAGACCCTTCGTGCCGCGACCGGCCTGGCGGGTGTCGACGATCTCGATCGACGGCACGACGTAGTCGATGGCCCCGATCACGTCGGCCACGTTGATCCCCGGGCCCTTCAGTGCCTTCTTCAGCACGAACGACAGCTCAACCTCGACGAGTGGACGGTTCATCTTGCTGCGGGGGATCACGTCGCCCTCGAGCATGAACCAGTTGTCGAACATCGTGCCGTAGTCGGGCTCGGTGGCACCGGTGAGCGAGCGCATCGCCTTGGACGTCAGGCCGATCTTGTGGCCTTTGATCAGTCGCCCGTTGGCAACCTTCAGGTCGGTGACCGCCTGCGAGATGGCATACGCGTCTTCGATCTCGGCGTTCGGATACTGGTTCGAGATCGGTTCGATCGGAGCCCAATTCAGTTCGGCCTCATACAGGTCGGCGGCGGCTTTGGCGATCTGGGCAGCGGTGAGATTGAGCACGTCTCGAACCGTAGCTGAGCCGACCTCGACGGTTTCAACGACAACCTGACTGGAGTCACTATGGTGCGGGGCGGGCTGAGGGGAGTACCGCGTTGGAGTTCAACATCTATGACGTGATCGCGGCGGTGATCGCCGAGTATCCCGATCGAGAGTCGATCGTCTGTGGCGACCGCCGATGCACATCGGAGGAGTTTCTGGAGCGGGCCAATCGCTTCGGCAACGGCCTGCTCGATGCCGGGCTCGGTCTGCGGGTTGAACGATCGAGTCTTGAGCGCCACGAGTCCGGGCAAGCCCATGTGGCGCTCTATCTGCGGAATTGCCCGGAGTTCATGGAGGCGATGGTCGGTTCGTTCGCGGCCCGCGCCGTATCGTTCAACGTCAACTACCGCTATGTCGCCGACGAGTTGGCCTATCTGCTCAATGACGCCCAGGCCGCCGTCGTGGTCTTCCACTCGGAGTTCGGCCCGACGATGGCCGCGGCGATTCCCGCGCTCGTCGGCGATCCAGCGCTCATCCAGGTGCCCGATGACTCCGGGGTCGAGCTGTTGCCGGGCGCGTGCTGGTACGAGGACTTCCTTGCGGCGGCATCGCCGCTCACGCCCGCCGTCGATCGGTCGCCGGACGACTTGTACATGATCTACACCGGCGGGACCACCGGGATGCCCAAGGGCGTGATGTGGCGGCAGGCCGACGCGTTCGGGCCGCTGTTCGGCGGCCGCCGACCAGATGGGAGCGAGTGGGGCAGCCTCGCCGAGATCATCGCCGCAGCCGCGACCGGAGGCACTCGCCAACTTCCCGGCGCGCCGCTGATGCACGCCGCCGGCCAGTGGCCGTCGATCCGGGTGTTGGTCAGTGGCAACACGATCGTGCTGCTCCCGCCGTCGTCCCGCTTCGACCCCGACGAGTTCGCCCAGGTGCTCGATGACGAGCGGGTCAACGTCACCAACATCGTCGGCGACGCGTTCATCTGGCCGTTCATCGACTCGTTGCGCGCCTCACCTCGCGCCCTCATCGCCCTCCAACGGATTGCCACCGGCGGCACGACCGCCTCGCCCCGGGCCCGACTCGCGCTGTCGGAGCTCCTCCCCCACGTGTCGATCTACGAGACGTGCGGATCGTCGGAAACCGGCGCCCAACTCGCCCACGAATCGCGCGCCGGCGGTTCGTTCGTCGCCGGTTCCTTCTCGCTGCTTCCCGATGCCTGCGTGCTCTCGGAAGACCGCACCCACCGGCTCGTTACTCACGACTCGTCGGCTGACGCCGGCTGGATTGCGTCGGCCCGCCGTGTTCCTCTCGGCTATTTGGGGGACGCGGCCAAGACCGCGGCAACCTTTCCGATCATCGACGGCGTGCGATTCAGTATCCCCGGCGACCGGGTGACGCTACGGGCCGATGGCCTGGTTGACCTGCACGGACGCGACTCGGGGATGATCAACTCCGGCGGCGAAAAGGTCTTCGCCGAAGAGGTCGAACGGGCCCTCCAAGGCCACCCCGGGGTGCGCGATGTGTTAGTCGTCGGACGACCCAGCCAACGCTGGGGCAGCGAGGTCGTCGCCGTCGTCGAACTTGTCGGCGACCCCAGCGGCGTCGGCGACGACTCGCTGTCCGCGCACGTCCGCGGCGTTCTCGCCGCGTACAAAGTGCCGCGAGCCTTCATCCGCGTCCCCCAAGTCATGCGCGGCCCCGCTGGCAAAGCCGACTACCGCTGGGCCAAAGCCGTCGCCGCCGAGGCCGCACCCGCCTGAAGGCGTTGATCATCGAACAAAGTCGGCCCGCGCTCCCCAGTATTGGCTTTCGCCGTCAAATCAGCACGAAATAGCGATACCGGGGAGCACCACATCGACACGTTCCCGGACTGAACAGCCCCGGACGTATCCCCCGCATAGAGTGCCGACGTGATCGACGGACTGTTCGGGGGCGGCATCGGCGACTACCTCCGCAAGCTCCACTTCGCAGTGAAGTCCCATCGGTCCACGAGCACCGGGCGCGATCGATCGCAGTATTCGGTTCAGTAGCTCGTGGCGCCACCGGTCCGAACAGTGACATCGATTTCCTCGTCGAGTTCGAACCCGGAAGTTCACTGTTCGACCTCATCCATCTGGAAGATGTGCTTCAAGCGCTCTTGGGGACCAGCGTCGACGTGGTATCAGTCGGGTCACTTCTTGATCGAGATGTCGAGACTCGCCGCGACGCGCTCGCTCTATGAGTCCCACCACCACTACCACCGCATCGATCCTGCGCAGATTTGGGCGATCGCTGAACACGAGATTCCGCAGGTCGCTGTACAGCTACGAGCGTTGAACGAATAGCACTTACTTCACCGTCCCGGGTCGAGGGGACGCACCGCGGCGAGCGGCACCAACGCGCCGGTGACGCCGACGTTGGCGCGGAAGACTGAGCCGCGTTGCGGCGGGTCGAGGAGGTTGTCGGCGCCGACGACGACGAGGTCTGAGCCCCAGAAGCACAGGCTGGTCACGTGCTTCGTGGGGACCTCGATCACACGGTCGATCTCGCCGGAGTCGGGGCGTAGGCGGATCACTCGGCTGCCGCCGTGGTCGGCGACCCAGACCCCACCATCGTTGTCGATCGCGATGCCGTCGGGATGGCTTCGGTCCCCCGTCGACCAGTGGCGACGGTTGCTCGCCGAGGCACCGTCGGCCGAAAGGTCGTGGACGATCAGGCATCGGGCCCGCGTGTCGGAGTGGTAGATCGTTGCGCCGTCGGGGGAGATTCGCACGCCATTGCACTGCTGCACCCCGTCGTAGAGCACCGTCGCCGTGCCATCGATGTCGATGCGCCACAACTCCCCGGGCACATGCTCGGCGGTCGGGTCGAGTGACCGCCAGCGCACCGAGCCGACGTAGATCCGGCCCGCGGCGTCGGCGCAGAAGTCGTTCACTCCCAGCGCGCCGTCGATCGAGTGGAGTAACGACGAGTCGCTATCGCGCACCCGCTGCAGATCACGACCACCGATCACCAGGCCACCGTCGGCGTGGCTAGCGATGCCGCCGACTCCCCGACGCTTCGGGACGACCGTGCTCACTGCGCCGGCCGACGTGAGCCGATAGACCCCACCGTCGAGGACGTCGGCGAAGACCAGCGAGTCGTCGACATCGATGGTCGGGCCTTCGATCAGTCCGTATCCCGACGCGATCGCTTCCCAAGCCACGGTTTGTTCCATGGCTCGAACCGTAGCCATTTCTGACCACGGTCAGGTTCGGCTACGGTCGCCTGCCGACGCGCAAGCTGCGAGGGAGATCCGCATGGGACGGCTCGAAGGCAAAGTTGCCCTGATCACCGGCGGGGCCGGTGGACAGGGTTCTGAGGAGGGTCGGCTATTCATCGCCGAAGGCGCGGCCGGCGTCGTGCTCGCCGACGTCGCCGATGCCACGGGAATCACGACCGCTGCGGCCACCCCACGCACGAGCTACGTCCACCTCGATGTGACCTCCGAGGAGGAATGGGACGCCGCGGTCGAGGCGACGATCGAGCGCTTCGGACGACTCGACATCCTGGTCAATAACGCCGGCGTCGACCTGGAACGGGCACTCGTCGACATGACCCTCGACGAGTGGAACCGGGTCGTCGCGGTGAACCAAACCGGGGTGTTCTTGGGCATGCGGGCGGCCGCTCGCGCCATGATCCGCCTCGGCAACGGTGGCTCGATCATCAACATTTCTTCCGTCGCCGGCCTCGAAGGGCTCAAGCTGCACAGCGCCTATGGGGCGACCAAGTGGGCGCTGCGCGGGCTGACGAAGACCGCCGCCCAGGAATGGGGCAAGTTCGCAGTGCGGGTCAACACCGTGCACCCTGGGATCATCGATACCCCGTTCATCGCTGAACTGAAGTCGGCCACCGACCCGGAGACGCGAGCCAAGTTCGAGCGGGGCATCCCCCTCAAGCGCTACGGCACCGCCGCCGACGTCGCGGGGATTGTTGCCTTTCTCGCCAGCGACGAGGCCGGCTACTGCACAGGCCAGGAATACCTGGTAGATGGAGGTATTCACCGATGAAAGCCGTGATCTGCCACGAGTTCGGCCCGATCGAAGCGCTCGTCGTCGAGGAGGTTCCCGACGCGACCGTGCGACCGAGGCGGGTGGTCGTCGACGTCCATGCTTGTGCCGCCAGCTTCCCCGACGCGTTGATTGTGCAGGGGTTGTATCAACACAAACCGCCGTTCCCCTTCTCGCCAGGCGCGGAGCTGTCAGGGGTGGTCCGCGAGGTCGGCGAGGGGGTAACCGACCTAAAAGTCGGCGACCGCGTCATCGCGAACACCGGCTACGGCAGCCTCGCCGAACAGGTCGCCGTACCCGCCCACCTGTGCGTCAAGATCCCCGACACCGTCGACCACGTCCACGCGTCCGCGTTCCTGTCGGCCTACGGAACTTCGTACCACGCGCTGTTCAACCGGGGGCAGCTACAGCCGGGCGAGACGCTGCTCGTCCTGGGCGCCGCGGGCGGCGTGGGGCTCGCCGCGGTGGAATTGGGCGTCGTCCATGGGGCGACGGTGATCGCCGCCGCAGGCAGCGACAAGAAGCTCGACTTGTGCCGTCGATACGGGGCCACATCGACGATCAACTACTCAACCGAGGACATCAAGGAGCGGGTCAAGGAACTGACCAACGGCAAAGGCGCCGACGTTGTCTACGACGCGATCGGCGGTCAGTACTCCGAGCCGGCGCTGCGGGCAACGGCGTGGGGTGGGCGGTTTCTGGTCGTCGGTTTCGCCGCCGGGTACGTGCCCAAGGTGCCATTGAATCTGGCGTTGTTGAAGGGCTGCTCGATCGTCGGAGTCTTCTGGGGCGCCCATGTCTCGGCTGAACCCGAACTCCACCAGGCCAACCTTGGCGAGCTGACCCGGCTATGGGGCGAGGGCAAGCTGAACCCGCACGTCTCGGCCGTCTATCCGTTGGAGGAGTCGGTGCAGGCCATCTTGGACGTCGCCAACCGCAAGGCAATGGGCCGCGTCGTCGTCGCCTTCGACCGATGAGCCTGCCGCCCTCGATGACGCTCCCTCGGTCGCTGCTCGTCGCCAACCGCGGCGAGATCGCCATCCGAGTCATACGTGCGGCGCGCGATCTCGGCATCCGCACCGTCTCTGTCAGCCCGACCGACGACGCGGCCGCGCTGCACAACCTCAAGGCCGACGCCAACCACACCCTGCCCGGACGGGGGGCGCGGGCCTACCTCGACATTGAGGCGGTCATCGCTGCGGCACTCGAGACGGGGTGCGATGCGGTCCATCCGGGCTACGGATTCCTGGCAGAGAACGCCGCGTTCTCAACGGCCTGCGCCGCGGCCGGGCTGACGTTCGTCGGGCCGCGACCCGACGTGTTGGAGTTGTTCGGCGACAAGATCACCGCCCGGCGAGCGG
>JANNNL010000134.1:0-3703 GCA_031398525.1 Actinomycetes bacterium
GAGACGACCTCCGGGCGGTGTTGATGCAGATCGATTCATGTGCGACTGGGTTCGGCGCCGTCATCCGAAGCCTGCTGAGCTGTTGGAAGCGCCCGCCGTCGATCCTCAAGCATCGAGCGAGATGACGTAGGCCTGGTTCGCCGGCACCTGGCCGCCGAGCACCGCATCGAACGCGGCGCCGACCGCTGCGGGGCCGCGTTGCGTCACGATCTCGAGCCAGCCGGACGCCGAGTTGATGAACACGTCCCAGGCCGCGCCGACGCGCTCTTCGAAACCGCTGGCGCCCCAATCGGCCAGTCGTCGCACCACATGATCGGGCGCGAAGAACATCGCTGGCGTCGGGCCGGGCAACTGCATGCCGAAGCGGACGTCCTCCCAGTGCGTGGCACCCACCTGGCAGCTGTGTCGCAGCGAGTCGCCGAAGTGGCCGTGCAACGCTGCCAGCACGGCAGCGTCGCCGCCCATGTCGACGAGCACCGTGGGCACCGACGCATCGAGCGTTGCGACGTCTCCGTAGGTGACCGTGGTGTCGTAGTAGCCCACCGAGCCGACGAATTCGGCATTCCGGGACGACGTGAGTCCGATCACCTCAAGGCCGTCGCGAGCTTGCAACAGCGCGGCGAGCGCCAAGCCCGTCTTGCTCGACGCGCTGGCGATGACCACCGAACGCGCTCCGAAGGTGTCCTCGGCGCTCAGCCAATCATCGATGAGGAACGACGTTGTGAACAGCGGTCTCAGCACGGCATGCACGTGCTCGTCGTGGGCGGAGGCACGATTGGTGATTCGCGAGTATTGGTTGTAGACCGGCGGCAACGTCGAGCGATGAGCAGCCTCGTCGATGAAGCTTGTCGGCGTGACCACACCGGCGCGAACGACGAGGTGTGTCGACATCGGGAAGTACCCGTAGATGCGCTCGCCGTCGGTGATGCCATCGACCCGCGAGGCAACGACATCGGCAAAACCCCACACCGGCACGCGCCCCCATCCGTCCACGGCAGGGAAGAAGTTCCAGTAGCCCATCGCCTCACCGAACGCGCCATAGGTGATGTTGTTCGCGGTGAGCGCCGCGTGATCGAGATGAAGAACGACTTCACCGGCTGCCGGCTCAGGCACCGGCGACGTCACCGAACGGTGCTGCCGCAGGTCGTCGCGACGCACTTCGAAGTTGGTGGCGACATCGGCGATGTGGTCGGAAGAAGGCGAACTCGGGTCCATGTCGAGTGACCCTACGTGGCACAAGCGCGCGGCGAAGACGCATGCCGGATCGGGCTGAAGCGACCTGGCTCTTGTCGAGCTCTAGTCGCCAGCCGCCGCTCGTTCCTCGTCACTACGAACGATGCAGAACTCGTTGCCCTCCGGGTCGGCGAGGGTTACCCACCCTGATCCATCGGGCCGACGAAGGTCAGCGACCTGGGAAGCACCAAGCGCGACGACTCGATCGACCTCGGCGTCGCGACGACGGTCGGTCGGCACGAGATCGAGGTGCACCCGGTTCTTCATCACCTTTTCGTCGGGAACCTCAATGAACAACAGCCGATGTCCGGATGCTGGATCGACGATCATGCACTCCTCGTCACCTGGCTCGTTCGGATCACCGACGCTGTCGCTGTAGCCAAGTACCTGCTTCCACCAAGTCGAGAGTACAAACGCGTTCCGGCAATCAAACGTGGTGTGCGAAACGCGCGAGGTCATGACCTCAACCCTAAGACGTGCCTCGGATGCGCGCCCGCACCAGAAACCCACCCCAGATATCCGAGTCGAGAAACCGTCGTGGTGGCCCCGACACGCTCGAGCAGGGCTCCGGGCTCGTCCGAGTCCGAGTCCGCGTCCGCGACCACGGTCCCGGCGTCGTCCAGTGCCCCGCCCCGGCGCGTCTCGCTGGGCGCGGGGAGCTCGAGGCTCCCGCGTGATCAGCGTCGCCGCAGGTGGTTGACATGCATACCGGGTTCGATTCGCGGAGGTGGACGGGAATCAAACCCAAATTTGGGGGGTGATGCCCCGTGTATCTCGTATCGACGTGTGCCAATACATGCAGTTCAGAGGGCACAGACTGGGCGACTCTGTTCCACCTGGTGCTGCCCTGTTCTGCGCTGTTTCAGATTTTCCGTGACCATCTGTGACCAATCCGTGACCAAGGTCGCGGAACTTGTCGCGGCCGGCCGGCCGTTCCCACCCGCCTCGAGCAAGCCGGGGCGAGCGGGCAGATGGGCATGTTGTTCCGGTAAACCGTCAAGGGGTGATCGGGTTACTCCGGCAATCGAGGGTCAGGCGGTCTCGGCGGTGAGGGTGTCGAGGAGCCGGGTGTAGATCGCAGCACGCTCGCTCTGCTGGTTTCGTTCGGCGTGGTCGGCTTGGGCTCGCAGGGTGGGCGGAACTCGGCGGTGGTCTGGTAGTAGCCGCAGCCTTCGCAGATCGTTTCGTACGCGCAGTCGGTCGCGACGGGCCGGTTGCACCAGCACCGTGCAGAGCGAGCGCAGCGATGCGCTTGGGGGATGTAGACGACGGGCCTCGGTCACGAACTGTTCGATCAAGTCCAGCGGAAGTCGCTCTCACTGAACACACGTACCGTCATATGACCGGAGTCATCGCTACGCGAGGCCATCATCACCAGTCCACGGCAGGGTTCGGGTGCGATGTCGTCGAGTTCGAGATCCATGCTGTCGGGTGCGCTGGCCAACATGACGCGATAGAACCGGTCACCAAAGTGCTATCGCTCGATCTTTCGGTCGTCCCGGTTCATGCACGCATGATTGCCCTGATGTGGGCTGTCTGCAAGGCATCCGGAAGGATTCGTGAACGTCGGTGGCTTGTTCGTGCTCGTCGAGGTCAGGGGCTCGTGAGGTCACCCGTCTATCACCGGTTCTGCGCTTGGGATGGTGAGGGACTCGGCCGGTTGAGCCAGTTGTCGAGGTCGATGAAGCCGGCAGCCGCCGCCCAGAGCATGTCTTCGGGGTACGAGCCGTCGCCGGTGTGGTCACGGCGCCATTCGCGATCGTCGAACATGGCAGTGACGTCCGCGAGATGTGTTCGGGCCGTTGCGCGTTCGATCTCGACCTGTCGCCGCACGCCGTCTGGGTCTGCGGGATGGGCAAACCGCAGGCCGTCGGTGACCCGTGATGTGAGCGCGTCTATGACCGTCTGGTCGAGTCCGCCTTCGCGGCTCCAAAAGCATGCCGCACGTTGGATCTGGTGGTTCCAGACCGGCCACTCGGTCGGCCGCCATCGCCACACGACAGGAAGCTTGTCGAGACGCATCAGTTTGGCCATCGCCTCGAGGTGCGCCGGTCGGCTCAACCACGGCACTCGTTCGGCCGGCTCGTCGACGACGAGGGCGATCGAGACGTACTCGAGGTCGTCGTCGCCATCGAGGAGCGCGCCGTACAGGTACCCGGCGGACACGCTGAAAGCCGCCCATTGCTTGACCCGGTCCAGCCCCTCGCAGATGCCGACCAGCCGCCCAATAGCCGTCGATCGCTTTCATGCCCACCATCGTCGCGCACTCGAAGTTCGACTGGCGCGGAGCGCACATCCTCCATCAGGGCAATCTGCGCTAGTGGCAGACCTTGACGACCTGTGGGGTTCGACGGTGCGTTCGATGGGCTTTGATCCCACGGCGCGAGTTCTCTTCCTGATCGCACGCTTGACTGACGACGGGGTGACAACAGCGTTCACGCTGCGACTTTTCCGTGTCTCCGAACTGCGC
>JANNNL010000140.1:0-4951 GCA_031398525.1 Actinomycetes bacterium
GCCGAATCTGCTCGTCGCCAACCTGGCGGCTCGCACCTCGACCATTCGCCTGGGCGTGCTCGGCACAGTGACTCCCTACGCCAGCCCGTGGCGAGTGCTCGAAGAGTTCGCCATGCTCGATCAACTCACCGGTGGGCGGTTCGAAGCCGGCATCGTCAGCGGAATTCCCCCGGAGATGGGACTGGCAGGCGTGCCGATGCCGGTGGCCGGGGCGCGCCACGCCGAGATCGTCTCGGTCGTTGACGCGGCGATGAAGCAGCGGTCGGTGAGCCACCACGGAGCACAGTGGAACTTCGACGAGTTGACCATCTATCCCCCGAGGTATCAAGCCTCGCCCGCGATGTGGACGGCGTCTCGCAGCCGGGCCTCGACAGAGAAAGCGGCCGAGCGGGGGTGGAAGGTCTGTGCGGGGTTCAACTCGTGTGAGTCCATTGCCGACATGTTCGACGGCTACCGCAAGGTGGCGGGCGAAGCGGGACACCCGACCACCCCTGACCGACTCGGGCTGCGGCGGATGGTGACATTCGTCGACGATCCGTCGAAACAGCGTGAGGGAGTCCACATCGCCAAACGGTCGCTCCTCGATGTGCTCAACGCATCGGCCGGCCCCCTCCCGCCGTTCGCCGCATTGCTCGATCGTCCCGACGAGTCATCGGACATGCTCAGCGACGACGAGTTCGTGTCGGGCACGCCCGAGCAGGTCGCCGAGGAGTTGATCCGCCAGGCACATGCCGTCGGTACCTCCAACATCGTCGTTTCGTTCAGCGCCATCGACCCTGGCGAACTCGACGAAGCGCACGCGGCCTTCGCCGATGTCGTCATTCCCGCGTTGCGTGGCGAGTCGATCTCGTAGGGAGCAAAACCACAGGATTGCGACGACGGCTGCTGCGGGCGCGTATCGTGAGCGGACGTGTCAGACGTAGCAGGCGGCGATGCCGTCGATCCGTCAGTGGCCGCCGAGCCTTCGGTAGACGCTGAAACCCCTCCGGCCCCCTCGACGGCCGCCGAAGCCCACCATCCTGCCGATCACGATCACTCTCATGGGCACGGGTCGGGTCATGGTAAGGCCGGCATGGCCACGCTGGCCCTGGGCGCTCTGGGAGTCGTCTATGGCGATATCGGCACGAGCCCGCTGTACGCCCTGAAGGAATCGTTCCACGGGCTGGAGGTCACTCCCGACAAGGTCACGTCGTACTCGTACGGCATTGCGTCCCTGGCGTTTTGGGCGCTGTTGATCATCATCTCGATCAAGTATCTGTTCTTCGTGATGCGCGCCGACAATAAGGGCGAGGGCGGCATCCTCGCCCTGACATCGCTCGTGATTCCTAGCCGTGGGGCCAAAGTCGTCGGCAAGATGAGCATTGTTATTGCCCTTGGCCTGTTCGGTACGGCCCTGTTGTATGGCGATGGCATCATCACCCCGGCTATCTCGGTGCTCAGCGCTATCGAAGGTTTCAACGTCGCCACTCCGGCGGTGGAGAGTTGGGTCATACCCATCTCGGTGGCCATCTTGGTCGGGCTTTTCTTCGTCCAACGCAAAGGCACTGGCACCGTCGGCAAGGTCTTCGGGCCAATCATGGTCGTGTGGTTCGCCACCATTGCACTGCTCGGCATCGTGCAGATTGCCGATCATCCCGAGGTGATCAAGGCCCTCAACCCCATCTACGTCGTCAGGTTCTTCGAGGCCGGGGGCTTCAAGTCGTTCCTCGCCCTCGGCGGCGTGTTCCTCGTGGTGACAGGTGGCGAGGCGTTGTACGCCGATATGGGTCACTTCGGGCGGAAGCCCATCCAATTGGCATGGTTCTCGTACGTGCTCCCCGCCCTCGTGCTCAACTACTTCGGGCAGGCCGCCTTCCTGACCAACTCGCCCGAGGCGTTCAACGAGGAAGGACACCTCGACGAGAACTTCCGAGTGTTCTTCGAGATGGCCCCGGACTGGTCGATCTGGCCACTGGCCATCCTGGCAACGTTCGCGACAATCATCGCCTCGCAGGCCCTCATCTCTGGCGCATTCTCGCTGACCGCGCAGGCCGTCCAACTCGACTATCTGCCCCGCCTGGCGATCCGCCACACCTCCGACGAGCATTCTGGTCAGATCTATGTGCCGTTGGTCAACTGGGCGCTGATGATCGGCTGCGTCGGCCTGGTCATCGGGTTCCGTACCTCAACCAATCTTGCCGCCGCCTACGGTATCGCCGTGACGATGACGATGACAATCACGACTTTGATCTTCGCGGTCGTCGCGCTGAAGAGATGGGGCTGGAGTAGAGGCAAGACGCTGGCGATCATCACTCCTCTTTTTGCCATTGACCTGGCGTTTCTTGCTGCGCAGATTCCCAAGATCCCCAAGGGTGGTTGGTTCGCCTTGCTGGTCGCCATCGGCCTGTTCGTCCAGATGACGACATGGCGTCAGGGCCGGCAACTCGTGGCCGAGCGAATGCACCGCGGCGAGGTTCCCGCCGCCAAAGTGATCGCCGACGCCAACGCCATCGGCGTCCACCGCGTCCCGGGAACAGCCGTCTATCTCTTCAGGGACGATGGCATGGCCCCCCCGGCGTTGCTGACCAACCTGCGCCACAATAAGGTGCTCCATAAGCGCACATTGCTCGTATCTGTGCATACCGAGGATGTGCCGACGGTCGACAACGATCATCGCGTGACGATCGAGAAGATCAACGAAACCGACCCCGGATGTTTCAGTATCGCGATCCACTACGGATTCATGGAAGACCCCGACGTGCCCGCCGCGTTGGCGACGATCAAGCACGACGAGTACGACTTCCGCCCCGACAAGACCACCTACTTCATCGGGCGCGAAACCATCCAGATCACGGCGTTGCCGGGCATGGCTCCCTGGAAGGAGCAGCTGTTCGAGATCCTGAACCGGGGTGCCGCCAGCGCCGCGCGATTCTTCAAGCTGCCCCCGGAGCAGGTCTTCGAAGTCGGCGCTCAGATCGAGCTGTGATGCCTCCTACTGCTGCTGGGCCCACAGCTCCCGGGTGAGTTCGGCGAAACGGGCACACACGGCGATCTGATCGTCGACGGTGCCTCCGGCGATGCGATTGGCGACCCCCAGGTGGGTGGCACCGATCGACTTTGCCCGCGCGACCACGCCCGCATAGTCATCGGGAGTCGTGGCCTGCACGATCATCCGTACCTCGATCCCGTACTGCTGCGGATCACGGCCAGCCGCGGCCACCGCAGCCCGAAGGGCGCCGACCGACCGTTCGAGTTGGGCCTGGTCCAGGTAGGTCGGGGCGGCGAATTTGAACCCGTCGGCCAGCCGTCCGGCCCGATCGATCGCCAATGCTGATGGGACGGCCCCCTTGGGCATCTCGCCTGCCCCGAACCAGATCGGGATCGGTTGGGCTGGCCGCGGGCTGATCCCGGTCTGATGGAGCTGAAAGAACCGGCCATCGTGGTCGACGGCTCGTTCGGTCCACAATCGCCGGATGACCTCGACCTGCTCCTCGAACCTCGCCCCCCTTGTGCGGGGGTCAACGCCCAACGCCTCGCATTCGCGGTCGTTCCAGGTGATCGATGCGGCGATGCGCAACCGGTGGCCGCTGAGGCTGGCGACCTCGGCGGCCAACTTGGCCGCCAGCACCGGCTGGTACAGCGGCAGCAGCACCATCGCCGGATTGATCTCGATCCGGCTCGTACAGGCGGCCACGAACGCCGCCAACGTGAACGCCTCACGCCACGGCTCGTCAAAAGTAAACATCGGGCCGGGAAAGACAGTGTCGGTCGTTGAGCAGATGTGCTCCGAGAAGCCGATGTGGTCGAAGCCGAGTTCCTCGACCGCCTGCACGAAATCGCGAATCTCCGCTGGTGACGCCAGATAGGGAATGTCGACCCCGACGCGCAGACCGGTCATGAGGAGCGTCCGACGATCGCGTCGATTTGCTCCTTGGCCCCCACGATCGCATCCAGGTGTTCAGCGTGGGAGCGGCCAGGAAAGGCCATCCGGTTGAACCCGATGCTGCAGTCGGAGCAGCCGAGCTCCAAGGCTTCTTCGAGCCCCGCCTGCCAACCGTCACCCCCGCCCGGACCACCACCGAGATACACACGGCCGTGGATGCTGAGCGTCGCCGGGTCGCGCCCGGCGTCAGTTGCCAGTTCCCGCAGGCGTTTGACCCCTGCGGCGAACGACACCGAGTCGAGGCCAGGGATCAGCAGCGGCATCCAGCCATCCGCACAGCGCACGACCCGCTTGAGCACCGCGTCCGAGCCGCCACAGCCGATCATCAGCGGAATCGGCCGAGTCGGAAGCGGGTTGACCCCCACCCGATCGAGGTGGTGGAATCGACCCTCGAAGGTCACCAACGGCTCGCTCCACAAACGGCGCATGACCGTGATCTGTTCTTCGAGGATCGCGGTACGGTCGGCGAAGTCAACGCCGAGCCCGGCGTACTCGGCCGGGTTCCAACCCACGCCGACCGCTACCCGCAACCGCCCACCCGAGAGCAGATCGATCGTCGAGATCTGTTTGGCGGCGACGGCCGTCTGGCGCTGCGGCAGCACCAACACGCTGGTGACGAACGAGACGGTTTCGGTCACCGCGGCGAGGTGGCTGAACAACGTGAGGATCTCGTGAAAGTTGTGCTGCTCGGTGTATGGAGCATCCGGGAAGCTGCCGAACGGACCCGGGCCGAGCTTCGCGGCCGAGGCCCCCAAGATGTGGTCGTAGGCCAGGATGTGCTCGAAGCCCGCCGACTCCACGTCGCGGGCCCACTGACGAATCGCTACCGGGTCGGTCCCCGCATCAGCCTGAGAAAACACTGCGCCAATACGCATCGTCGAGACCCCCAAAAATCAGTCGAGTGAGAACTGATCGAGGTCTACACCACAGTCGACCTCACCACGGAAATGCGGCCGCGCTCGCGACTCCCAGTCCTCCTCGGTGAACTCGTCGTCGCCGGGCACCAGGTGGCTGAGCACCAGCGTCTTG